>NZ_AWUH01000097.1:0-12149 GCF_000689175.1 Wolbachia endosymbiont of Glossina morsitans morsitans
GATGGTCCGTAATAAAAAAAGTAGGCTATTTAAAAAATTCACTCGGAATGGTTTTATTAAAGATTTAGTTAAGCGAATTGAGATTAATTTTGAGGATGTAAACATCGTGTTTAGAGTAAAAGAGCTTCCAGACTCTTTTCATATGGAGAAAAATCAATGCTTGCAATGTTGTTGTAGGGGTAGGGATGGCTATATTTGGCAACAATAATCGATCTATATTCACGCATGGTAGTTAATGAGCAGTTCAATAAATAAACAATTGGTTATGGACTCTTTATTAATGGCCGTTAACAAGCGTAAACCTGCCAAAAATCTACTATTACATAGTGATCAAGGTTCACAATATACTTCGCAAGGTTATCAATATCTCTTATCCATAAAAAACATAGATGAGTTATAAAGGTTGTTGTTACGACAATTCTGTTGTGGAAAGCTTCTTCAGTTCTCTAAAAAGGGAGTTACTAATAGACACCTCTCGGCACTCTAAACAGCATATCAAAACTGCTATATTTGAATATATAGAAATTTTTTATGACAAACAACGTCACTATTAACTATTGCATTCCTGAGCATTTTGATTCATCATTCTCTTTGTGAAAAACATTCCAAACTTTCTCTCCACTTTTTCTGGGTAAGGTCAGTCAAACCTCCATTTTTTTTATATCAATTTATTACTTTTTTTTCGGTTTGACACACTTTTTTGAACCATACGCGTCAAGTCAAGGAAATAAAGGTATGAAAGAGATAGAATAATAGGGTATAAGTTCTCCCAGATATACTTTTAGTGAGAGAACCAATGAATAAAATAACTTGCTTATCAAAAAAGCTCAAAGAATTTTTTAATGAAAAAGCAGAGAAAATCTCAATTACAACAAGGTTTATAAAAAGAAAGAGAAAGCTAAAAGGTTCATCATTCGTAAAAGCCATGGTCTTGGGTAATATAGGAGTTGATAATTGTAGCGTAGAAACAATGTGTCAATTACTAAACGAGGACTCGATAGATATAACAAAACAAGGTTTGCATTTTAGATTTACTGAAGAAGCAGTGGAATTTATGAAAAGGATGTATACTGAATCTGTGATTCTCTTTAAAAATATCTTGCAAGTTGATTGCAAAATCTTACAGCAATTTAATAGTGTTAAATTATTGCACAGTAGCTATATTACTCTACCTAACAGTATGGAAGAGATGTATAAAGGTTATGGTACTAGCTACAGTGGCTATGAAAGCAATACTGAATCTGGAATAAAGTTACAATTAGTTTTCGATTACATGAATCAGATAATAGACCAACTTAATTTAACGGAGGGAATAAGATCAGACCAGGGATATAGGAAACATTTAAGTAATATATCAAGCAATGATTTGCTAATATCTGATCTCGGTTATTTTGTGCCAAGTTCTTTTAAACAAATCAATGAAATAGGAGCTTATTTCATAAGTCGTTATAAATCCGATACCAACGTATATGATGTAGAAACAAATCAAAAAATGGAGTTATTAGAATGTTTAGAGGATAAGTTATTTTTAGAAAACGAGGTATTGTTAGGAAAAGAAGCAAAAATTAGAGTAAGAATTATATGTCAGAAACTAACTGAATATGGCCAGGAGAAGGAAAGCTAATAGATTAGCAAGATCGCAGGATCCTCTAAAAGAAATCAAAACTGGTATAACTAATGTTCCAGAAAATAAAATTAGTGCTGAGCAAGTATTAACGATTTACAGAGTAAGGTGGCAAATTGAGTTATTATTTAAATTGTATAAAAGCCATATCAGGCTTGATAAGCTAAAAGGAAAGCCATGCAGAGTATTATGTGAACTATATACTAAATTGTGCGCAATTCTTATATTTCACGGCATAGTTGGTTGCACAGAAGTGAAAAAGAATACAGAACTTAGCTTAACAAAGGCATTTATTGAGCTAAAAAGGCGGGTTAGAGAGTTATTTTTAGTATTAACCAAAATTAATAGTTTAAAAGCATTTCTTAAAAAACTCATTATAACTTGGTCGCGATTTTCATTAAAAGACAAACGTAGAAGGGCTAGAGTATCCACTTTAACCTCTCTAAATTTGTTCACAATCTCTTAACTTGACGCGTATGCTTTTTTGAACATTCCCAACGAAAAAAGAAAAACAAGGTTTAATTTTCTTTTTTATTTGCGATTTATCTATTAATTAACCGTGAAAGGTTACGTGTAATGCTTCTTCACATAATTATCAATAATTGCCTTAAATTCTTCAGAGACATTATCACCTTGTAAAGTTTTGAAATATTTGCCGTTTTTGTAGACTGCTGAAACAGGTTTTTCTCCATATCCAGGTAAGCTGATTCCCAAATTTGTGTGTTTGCTTTCTCCAGGGCCGTTTACTATGCATCCCACAACAGCAATGCTCATATGCTCTACACCTGGATTTTTTTTCTTCCACATCGGCATATGAGTTTTTATATAGCCATTCACTTCTTCAGTTAATATACGAAAACGATCACTGCTCGTGCGCCCACAACCAGAACATGAATTAACCTGAGGGTTAACGTATCGCAAGCCTATAGACTGCAATATTTCCTGACACACCGCCACTTCTTTAGTACGCGATTCACCAGGACGTTGAGTCAAAGAAGCCCGTATGGTATCTCCAATGCCATTTTGCAATAAATAAGTAAGCCCCGCTGCGGTATTTACCACACCTTTATTGCCCACACCAGCCTCAGTTAAACCCAAATGCAATGCATAATTGGAAGATTTTGCAAGTGCCGTATAAACTAAAATTAAATCTTGTACTTTGCTAACTTTACATGAAATGATTATTTTGTTTGAACTTAGACCAATTTCTTTAGCTTTTTTTGCACTATCAAGAGCAGACATTACAAGTGCTCTGCGCAGTATAACGTCAGAAGGCCTTGAATTACTAAGCAAAGAGTTTTCATCCATCAGTTTTTGTAAAAGGTATTTATCAAGACTACCCCAATTTACTCCAATTCTAACCGGAAGATCGTGCATTATTGCATACTCTATAATCCTTTCAAACTTCTCATCACGTTTGTCGCCAAAGCATATATTGCCTGGATTGATTCTAATTTTACCCAGCATTTTGATGTTGTCTGGATAATCTTGAACTAATTTATCTAGCTCATATTGACCGCAGCCTACCAATATTTTACCGTTAAAACCTTCTTTATTTATCTCTTCTACTATATAAGGTATTGCCCTTGCTACCTCCTCTGAGTTCAATGCAATTCGCACCAATTCTGAACCTGCACGCGCTAGTTCTGTTATCTCTTTTGCATAATGTTTTGCGCTACTTTTTATATTATCAGAATCTATATGCACACCAAGCGCCATAGATTGTACAACTACAGGATTATTTCCGCCTATCTTTACATTTCCAACTTCTACAACATGAGTTTTGTGCCTGGACATTGGCGATAATTCACATGCATCGTCATTCAATATCAGGTCTGTATCTAGCATATTATTAATTGTGATACTATTTTACTGTGTCAGCTACGCTGCCAAACGAACTTGAACCATTCAAACTATAAGCATCTACGTTATGCAAATTAGCAATAGAATCATGTGAGCACGTTCTTCTTGAAGGAGTTTCTTTTATAGTGATATTTATAGGAGAAACTTTCTTTTCTCGTGTTGAAGTAACTTTCTTCCCTTCTTGTTGTTCACTTTCATGCTGCTTACTTTCATACTGAGAAACTGGCTCTTGATCTATAAATACAGCACCCTTTAAACTTGCGATATTAATACCATGCTGATTTATCATAGCGCTCTCTTCATCGTCGACTATGCACGCTTTGGCTCATTATCAAGACTAGCAATTTTTTTCTCTTTTAATTGTTTGATTAGATCTTCTTTATTTGTAGCTCGATCTTGTGACTTTTTTTCTTGAGCAATTCCCTACGCTTCTCATACAGTTTATATGACTCAGCAAAATCCTCATCTGTATGAAAGTTTGCACCACCAACAACATTAATATAAACAAAACTTTAGAAAAAATCCTAAGCATATGGTGCTATAGTAAATATCGTGTTTTAAAAGATAGCAATTAACAAACTTTAAGTAAACCAGAATCTTTACTAACTTTACAATACAAATATTTTTCTAAAAAGTGATATGTTTGCTATCAAAAAAACCTACATAGCCTAAGAGAAGAGAAAGGTGTTACAAGTTGCGTAACACCTTTTCAAGAAAAGTGTTATGCAGCTATATGTTTGCAACTTTTAAGTTATTCTGTAGTTTTTCAGTATCATCGGTAGTATCTACATTATTAAGTTTTGCGTCTGGTGTATCTTTAGACAAGTTCTTTTCTTTCTCCCTTTCACACTTAACTCCCTGATAGATACAGAATGCAACAAAACTAGTTATCGCTATTACGGCAACAGCAGTGGCTATAGTACAAATTAGTAGTGTTTTTTCTTGATCTGCTACTGCCTCTGCAAGTGTTTCCACTTTTTTTTGCAGGCCGTTTAAGTGCTCTTGCATACCTTGAAACTGCTCAGTACCAATCTTGTCTTTTAATGCGCTAAAAACTTTTTCAAACTGCTCAGCATCTATCTTTTGAGCTTCTTGCCATTCTTTTAATGCACTAAATACCTCTTCAAACTGTTTAGCATCTATCTTTTGAGCTTCTTGCCATTTTTTTAATGCACCAAAAACTTTTTCAAACTGCTCAGCATCGATTTTTTGACTTTCTTGCAATTCTGTTACATCTAACCAGTTGCACAAAATTCCTTTTACCATTTTAACCCCCTAGTTAATTAATATATTATAATTTTACATTCCCAATGTTTAAATTATTATTAAATTAACTGTCATTATGTATTGACCTTTTAATAATTTTGTTTGACTTGCTTTTTGAAAGCGCGGAAACTTAAATTAAGCTATTACAAGATTATTATTCAACCAATATCTCTCTTTTCCCTGAGTAATTTGGAGCGGTGACAATACCTTCCTTTTCCATACTTTCAACGATGTTTGCTGCTCAGTTATAGCCTATTCTAAGCTGCCTTTGAATGTAACTGGTTGAAACTTTTTGATCTCTTTGAATGATGGCCACTGCTTGGTTATAGACGTCATTTTCTTCATCCTTCGTTTCATCGTGTGACTCTGTAGAAGAATTTTCATCTTCTTTAGTGATTTCCTCCATGTAGTCTGGCTCACCTTGCATTTTCAGATGATCAACTATATCTTGCACCTCATTATCACTTTCAAATGGGCCATGAACTCGAATGATACAAATGGGCCGTGAACTCGAATGATCTTACCACCAGAGGCCATATAGAGCATGTCACCCATGCCGAGCAATTGTTCAGCCCCTTGTTCGCCAAGTATTGTACGGCTATCTATCTTAGAAGTAACAGCAAAACTGATTCTCGTTGGAAAGTTCGCCTTTATCACACCTGTGATCACATCCACAGATGGGCGTTGTGTTGCCATTATGATGTGTATTCCTGCAGCACGAGCCATCTGAGCTAAGCGTTGAATAGAGCACTCTATTTCTTTGCCGGCAACAAGCATCAAATCTGCCATTTCATCCACGATCACTACAATATATGGAAATGTTTCCATCTTGATTGGTATTTTTTCAAACAGAGGTTTGCCTGTTGTTGAGTTAAAGCCAATCTGCACAATGCGCTCCAATTCTATTCCACTATTCATCGCTTCTGTGATTTTTTGATTATAGTTTATAACATTGCGTACATTCAAATACGACATCATGCGATAGCGATTTTCCATTTCTTTCACTATCCACTTAAGAGCGACTACAGCCTTTTTTGGCTCTGTTACCACTGGCGTTATTAGATGTGGTATTGCATCATATATTGAAAGCTCAAGCATTTTGGGGTCGATCATTATCATCTTGCATTCGTCAGGACTTAATCGATAAACGAGTGAAAGAATCATAGTGTTAATCGCAACTGATTTACCAGACCCTGTGGTTCCAGCAACGAGCAAGTGAGGCATTTTAGTTAGATCTGCAATAACTGGTTTTCCACTTATTTCTTTGCCAAGCGCAATTGGAAGATTTAAGTTTGCATTTTGGTATTCTGGTGATTCAAGCAAATCACGCAGCATTACAATTTCCCGTTCCTTGTTCGGCAACTCTATTCCCATAGCATTTTGCCCACGAATTATTGAAATACGTGCAGAGAGTGCACTCATCGAACGTGCAATGTCATCTGCAAGGCCAATTACTCTTGCAGATTTCGTACCAGCTTGTGGTTCAAGTTTGTATAAAGTCACAACCGGCCCATAGCATACACTGATAATTTTTCCTTGCACGCCAAAATCACTCAGGACTTGTTCCAGCAGAGATAAATTTTTATTGCTCTCCATTTCATTCAGCTGTTTTCTCTGCAAAGACTCCTCTGCTTTGGAAAGTAAATGAATGCTGGGAAATTCGAACTCACTGAAAATTTCTTCGGTAGCTTTTTTCTGTCTTTCTTTTGGTTGTTGTTTAGTAGTGATTTTAGTTCTATGTTTTTCTTCTACTACTAATGGTGCAATTGAATACTCAGTAGTTTTATGTGATCTGAAGAATGGAACATTTACAAATAAGCAAGCTATTTTTTTACATAAGAAGAATGGAGAGTAAATTGCTCTCTTCCAACCAACAGATCCTACAAGACCTATTAATGTTACTATCACAAATACATAAAACGGGCAGTTATTAACGAGTGCATTCCCTATTATTCCACTGTGTCTGTACCTTGCTGTGATGCCTAGCGAAAGTTGTGGTAATATAGCACATACCCCTAAATTGATTAATATTAAATAGAGAATTTTCAGCAGTATTTTTGCTGGCCTGAAGATCAACAAGTAAACTATGGTTGTAGCTATTGTAACACTAGTTAATCCAAGAAATTGAACCAATATATCAGCTAAATATGAACCTACTATTCCACCTAAATTTGTCACTTCCTCATTTGTAGCCGTGTTTAAGGAAGGATCTTTATAGTTATAGCTAAAAACTGATATATATATATATATTAAAAGGGATAGATATATTGCTGATCTTAGATATTTTTTTAACATCTACCTAAAGTAGTAAGCTACTGTATATTTTACAAAGTGAATTGTTATTAGCAATATCATTATAGATAAATCTAATCCGTTGAACGGTGGTATATATCTTCTAATAATCTTTAGTGGTGGATATGTCAATTGGTTCAAGATGTGCATTATGCTACTGACAGTTTCATTATATATGTTCACCATATTAAGTTTAACCAACCAGTTTAGGACAAACCAACATATTAGAATGAAGCTATAAAGATCAAGTAACGTATTGAGTAGATATATGATTGGATGCATACATATCTGTTACACGAAAGTTATATAAAAGACAAGTATTTAGCCTTTTCAAACTCAAAATGTTGTTTTTGCTGAACCAAAAAAAACTTCATTTTTTGAGCTGGGCAAAGCCACCTAAAGTAGAGAATGGACAAGGAAGCAGGGGTGTATAATATATAGTAATGTTGGTATTTATTTCTTATAAATATCATCTCTATGTCCTATCCCTGTGATAGTTACTATATGATCTAATTGATTTACTCTGTAAATTACACGATAGTCACCAACTCTTAGCCTTCTACATCCTTTTAATTATATGTTGTATAATTATACAACATTTTTTTTAATTTTTCAATAAAGAAAGGAAGGAGGGCTGTATAAAAATATATTTAATGTTTATCAAGTAGCCTTCTCATAAATGATGTCTCTATGTCCTGCTGTAGCAACAAATACCTTATGTTTTGCAATATTTACAGTATAAATAATTCGATAATCACTAACCCTTATTCTTCTATACCCTTTTAGCCTGCCACGTAATGGTTTACCAAATTTAATTGGATCAGTTGTAAGCCGCTCGTTTATCGTTTTTGTAATCCTTGATCTTATTGTATTTGGAAGATTTAGAAAATCTCTTTCAGTAAAGTTATTTGAGTGGACAATGTCGTATTTCAGTTTATGTCCTCTCCCTTTCAGATAGTACTGTGTTCCAGTCTACATCCTCACATTCCTTAATAGTTTTATATAACGCAATATCTTCTACTTCGCACTCGATTCCTTCGATGACTAACCTTTTTGCTAGTTCTTGAACGGATTCCTTGGTGATTTCAGCTAACTTAGTAAGGTTATGTGAAGTTTTTGGTCAAAAGTTATACTAATTCCTGAATCTGTCATATGTTTTACCAAAGTCTACTAATAATTATACAACATTTTTCTGAATTTTTCAATAAAGGAAGTTGATGATATGTAAGAAAAATTTTGCCACCTGCATTAATAAATAATTAAAGATTTAGCATATTTATCTACCCTCTATTCTATTACTTAAGTTAGATCACTTTTTTCTATTAATATTTTTTGTTTATAAAGATGAGCAGTTACTCATCACGCAGTTGATCTATGGATATAATACTACCGTTTGATAGTTTTTCAGTATATTTTTCACTTTTGTATTCTTTATCAGAGTCGATACTGATTTTGTCAAATATTAAAACATCTCCTGAAATTTTATCACGAAACTCACTAATAGCAAAAAACGGTATAGTAATTCGCTCTTGTTTTCCTTGAAAACTCAAACTGACGCTAAATTTATCCTCAGAAACTTTTAAATCATAGAATTGATGCTGTAATATAATAAGCATTTGAGTATGGTATGACTTTTTCAAACGTCACACCATTAAAATATGTGAAAAATAATATTTAATTAATATATATAAGTGAGGGATAAAACCATTACCTGATATAACATCTAAAGTCTTTTTGATAACTTGAAACTTAGCAGAATTAAGCAGTTTTTTGTAATCTGTTTGCTCCATATAACTTTCACATACGTAAATTTTGGGGGAACGTCTGTTACCCGGCGTTCCCTGAACCGTGCTTTTGTAATAAATTGGTTGTGCTAAATTAAGCAGCAACACAACATTCATTACTACCAGCAGCAAAGTTATCGTTTGCATTTAAATTATGAACTCTTAGCGGTGGTGTCTAACCGAGCAAAGCTACCATCTTTACTATGCATGTCGATCCTTATTCGTCCCCGTATAAATTAAAAAACATGGTGAAGACGCCGAGTACCGCCCTCGGGTCCAATACACCTATTACAAGGTAATTTTATTGCTATAGTACACAAAATGTACATAGCTATTATATAGCAACATTAAATAAATGTCAAGATATTATGACCTTAAGTTGATTTATTGCTAAAACAAAATTAATTTTCCAGTAAAAAATTCTGTGCTCTTAACCTGACACATATGGCTTTTTGAATACTCCCAATGAAAATATTTATAAATAAATATTTACTCTTCTTTTTTATTGTTTTTAGGTTTTTCTTGATCAACCATTTCTCCACCGATCTCTTTTATTTTTAGTATCAACGACTCCGGTACATACATGTCAATTACTTCTTCTGCTGTCACAAATAAAGCCTGATAAGAGTGTGAATTTATTATCCAATTAGGCAATATGTCTTCTGCTTCTATTTTATACTCTCCCTCTTTTTTGTCATATATTGTGTAGCAATATAAGTGCACAGCAAAAAATAATACATAAGAGAGCAATATTCCTTTAAGCACTCCGAGAAAGATTCCAGTAACTCTATCGATAAACCCCAACCTTATGGGTGATAATATGTACATTAGCCAGTTATTTATTATCATGAATATAAGATTAGGTATAATAAATACAGAGATTGTAGAAAGTATGTTTAGTGTAACTTTAGAATCAAAATATTTACTATAATTTGGAGCGAAAAAATCATATTGATTAGCTGTCAGAAAGACCGATAAAAATAGAAACATTAGTGCGCATAGCTCTTTTATAAAGCCTCTAGTTACGCATAGAACAACAATGAAGATAATTAGGCTATCGAAAAGCATGTTTTATATCTATATGGTTTTCAAGATATAATAGTTGTAAATAACAAGGTTGTAAAATTAATTGTATTTATGTTGCATCAATTGATCTAAATACCTAGCGATCATGTCAATTTCTAAATTCAAATAATCATTTACTTTGTTGTACTGAAAAGTTGTATTTTCCCATGTATAGGGAGTGATATTTGCTGTAAATTCCTGATTAATAACTGAATTCAATGTGAGAGAAACCCCATCTAGTGTAACGGAGCCTTTTTTTGCAACAAATTTAATTAATTCTTGCGAGCATGATAGCTTGATTTCATGAGAATCTAAATTTCGCTCAATTGTTAAAATTTTTACTATCCCGTCAACATGACCCTGAACTAGGTGGCCATCGATCTTATCGCTTAATCTCATTGCTTGTTCGAGATTTATTTTTTTTCCTATTCTCCACGTATTTAAGTTAGCAACCTTCATAGTTTCTTGAGATGCTTGGACTGTAAATGTATCGCTCATTATATCAACAACAGTTAAACACACACCAGAGCAAGCTATTGAATCTCCTTTATTTATAGAGGATAAATTTTGTGTCTTGATATGGAAAATTTGATCAGAGTTGGAGTGAATGGTAGTATCAGTTATAGTCCCGATATCCGTGATAATTCCTTTAAACATATGGTGAAAATAAATAATTTTACCATGAAAAATTTTTTACAACAACTTATTTCTATTTTGTTATAGTTAAAGTAATTCTGGTTTACCGACAATTTAAAAAACGACAAATTCGTCATCCCGCTACGTGTTAGCGGGATCTAGAGATACCGTGACGGTATGACGTAGGAAAACTGAGCCTGCACTAGCTATAGGCGCGAGAAAGGGGATCGTTTTCACTTACTTGTTCAATAGATTCTATAGAATATTCAGAATATATGAAATAAGCCAAACTCAGAACACATAATACAGTTAATATTGATAACCCTATGTTCAATGCTAGCCCAATACTTTCTCTTTTTTCTGGTGGCACTAATCCTTTTAACATTGACACTTTTCCTGATGGAAAATGCCATAAGCAAAGTGTTGATGCAGATGCTACTATTATAAATAGACAAAAATAAGCCTTTTTTGAGGAAAATACAGTTTTTAACGGTGATTTGAGTGCAATGTTAGTAGGCGGTAGAGTTTTAGCTTCATTTGTTGCTGGTGAAGGATCTTTAATTGGTAAAGGGTTTGTAGATTTATGAGGAGTGTTCTTATGTTGCGTAGGAGGTTGTTGTATATAAACACCTGAAACTAATTGCTCTTTTTTTCTATATACTTGTTTTTGTAAATATTCTTTACCTAAAAGTGAGTTACTAAGAGGTTATGGCCTTTCGAGTATCTGTAATACTTCTGATATCTCGCCTGGCTCTAATATTGCATGTAATTGTTTATCTTGAAAGTAAACAATATTGAATACTGAGCTGAAAATATTGCAAAATGTTTCTGGATCTTGATTTTTGTATCCACTCATCACTTCAATAAATATTTTATCGAGTTTTTTCCCCCTGTGCTCAATTTGGTTATCTATCATAGCTACTCTAGCATCATTTCGTGCTTGTTTTATGGTAGATTGTTTTTCTTCTTCTGTTCTTGAGGTTGCTTTTTCGATTTTTTTCTATTAGGTTTAAAATACTCTATGTGCGAAGTAGTTTGACCTACATTCTGTTCTGCTTCTTGAGGTATTGGATTTCCTATACTACTTGGATCCATGTCTCTTTTTTTCTGGTCAAGCGCTGGAATGACACCAAATGGTATATTGTTGTTCTGTATAGAAAGTTTTGGTGTTCTTAAAAGGGATAACCTTATTACATCATTAAAAAAATTAGATAAGGGAAGGAAGATTCTATATTTTGGTATATTAGCTTTTATTGCAGCAGTAACCACTGGAGCTTTACAATTTACTTTGCTTCCTATGTTAAAGCCAAACGAGCCTGTAAATGGTACAATTTGTCTATTTTGTGCGTTTTTTTGCTTAGTTTCACTTCCTTCTGTGGGTTACAGTCATTACTTCTGGTGGAATAATAGGTGAAGTTAACAAGGTTGATGGAGCAAATGCACAATTTATAATAGAAATAGCACCAAAAAATTGAGATAAAAGTTCTAAAGTCCGCTATATCTGAGGTTTTAAGCAAAGAAACTCAAAAAGTAGCAGCTAAACCAATGGAAAAAGCAAAATCGAAAAGAGTGATAAAAAGAATAAAAATCAACCACCAGAGGAAAGTAAAAATGGAAAA
>NZ_AWUH01000098.1:0-18770 GCF_000689175.1 Wolbachia endosymbiont of Glossina morsitans morsitans
TATTACATCAATTATACGCTGTTGTAATCTTTTCATCTCATTAGTAAAATTCAAAAATGAGAAAATTGCTCAAAAATAAAATAGGACGGTTCAAAAATTTCAGGAAATTCTACGGCTATACGCAAAATTACGGCCTGATTTTGCTCTGCTTCAATTAGCTCTGGAGATTTGTTATGAAGATACTCACCTTTTGTTGCTCTAGTTTTACTATTAAAAATCTGTTTTTTGAAGCTACTTCTTAGTTCACTAGCCTTATTGTAAAAATAATCTCTGTAATACCTTCTAATACTGCTGTTGCTAATAGTATTTACATATTCCATGAACTTGTGCTCAAGAATTGAATATTTTTCCGGAGCAAGTTTTTCATAATTTTGCAAATTGCTATCGATTATGTGATGCCATAAATATTCAGAATGAAGTTTTGTTGAGTGATCAAGCGCAATCAATACGTCTTCTTTCTTGTATTCCAGTTCGTTACATATATCGTATGGATCTTTATTACTCGGCAAAGTCACAAATTTTAACGTGTATCCAGGCTCTAATATTGGCAGAGCAAGTTCTGCAACTCGAGTAGCAGCATGACGTCCAGCACTATCGCCATCCATACAGATGGAGATTTCTTTAGCAAATCTCCATAGATTTTTTATCTGCTCTGCAGAAATTGCGGTACCAAGCGGAGCAACTGCATTACTAATTCCTGCTTGATGTAGCGCTATAGCGTCCATATATCCTTCAACAACGAGTATGTGCTGTTTTTTACGTATTTCGCTTAAAGCAAAGTTTAATCCGTATAAATTCTCCCTCTTCTTGAAGAGCTGACTCTCTGGACTGTTTAAATATTTCGGCTGTTGCTCAGAACTTAGCGCACGTCCGCCAAAACCAATAACTCTCCCTGCAATGCTCTGTATAGGAAATATCAGCCGGTCATAAAAATAATCATGAAAATTTTTGTTTACTAATCCAATATCAATTAAAATTTTGTCTTCAATACCTGAAGAGTTTAAATACTCTTTCAAACCAGAGCTTGGTGCATAACCTATCTTAAATTTATCTATGATTTTAGGTGAAATCTTACGCTGCTTTAAATAATCTACAACACTTTGATTTTTTTGTGCAAACCAATTTGCAGCTAAATCAAGCGCTAAAAATAGTTTATTGTTCCCTTTTGTAATACTAAGATTTTTGGGCAGTTCAACACCTGTAACCGATGCTAATTTTTCCAATGCTTCTTTAAAGCTTAATCCTTCAGTTTGTGAAATAAATTCAAATACGTCACCACTAGCTGAACAACCAAAACAGTAATATAACCCCTTAGTATTGCTCACCGAAAAAGATGGGGTTTTTTCGTTATGAAATGGACAGAGCCCAACAAAACTATCTCCTCTTTTTATTAATCTGACTTTTTTACCTACTATGTCGGATAATAATAATTTTGATTTTATAATATCTATATGATCCATCTTGTTAAATTAGTAGTAGGATAAAAATTATATAGAATTTATACACATCTGACTCGAAATTTATTTCTATAACTAAAGCAATTTAGATTTACCGACAATGTAGCTATACAAACTCAAGAGCAATCCTGTCATCCAGGTAGCCCACAGAAACAAAAAACTTCCTTGACAAAACCTCTCCGGCGCCCTTACCATGAAACTGAAGCTATTTATTTATCTTCTCTGTACAGATTAAATGAAAAAAAACTCATCGTATCTGGCGTATCATGTTTAATTTTTTGCACTATGTGCACCTTATGTCTTATAAAATTTCTACCTACATAAGCTGAAGCGCGCTTATAAAGCGTTTAAAACATAAAAAAACGCCAACTTAAAAAATGGATAATGAATAACTAGCTACCCTAGGGTTTCTTTTGCCTTTTTTTCTGTTTAGTAAATTTCTTAACGTTCATAATTTAGATTAGTTGCGGTTTAAAAGTAGCTGAATCGCGGTTATTAAGCGTTTAGAATAAAAAAAACGCCATACTTGAAAGTATAATGTAAGTAATTAGCCAACCACGGGGGTTCTTTTGCCTTTTTTTTCGTTTGGTAAATTTTTTAATATTTATACAGAAGGTGTCATTCCAGTGCTTGATACTGGAATCCAGTTCTTATTATACAGCTATCTGGTGTACTTATTTAAAATTAAGTTTTCTAGATCTCAGTGCCAAAGCACTGGGATGACACTCTTCCTGGCGGAGATTATTCTCAAATCACAATGTTCGTACAGTTGTGGAATGAATTGCGGTATGACGTAGGAAAACCTTAGCTATAGCTTTAGAACTCCCAAAAGGTCAGAAGCATTGAATGACTTGACAGAAAGTTCAAACCCATATAAAATGTCCTTATTTCTTATATGTTAGATGTAGTATCAATTGCCTCAGATCATGCTGGTTATAAATTAAATCCGAAATAAAACCTTACCTGGAAACCCTAGGTTACAGAGTGGTAGATCGAGGCTGCACTGCTCAGCAAAAGTGCGTGGATTATCCAGACTATGCTGTTAAAGTTGTAGAAGATATAACAAGCAAAAAAGCAAATTATGGGATGTTAATTTGTGGTACAGGTTTGGGCATGAGTACTGTGGCAAATCGTTTTGAAGGAATCTACGCTGCTTTGTGTAATAGTGTTGAAATCGCAAAATTAGCTCGCGAGCATGGCAACGCAAATGTACTGTGTCTTGGTGCAGGATTTACTGCGAGTGGATTAGCAAAAGACATAGTCAAACAATTCCTCGAAACAGAATTTTCAAAAGAAAGCAGACATAAAAAACGCCTTGATAAACTCAGCAATATAACCTCTAAGAAAAAAAAAACAAAAACTTATAACGAAGATGAAATATCAAAATTCGCTAAAATGGCAGGCCAGTGGTGGGATGAGAACGGCAAATTCAAACCATTGCACATGATTAATCCTGTTAGAGTATCTTACATTATTGAGAAAATAAAAGAGTTAAAAAAATGCAATTTGAAAGAATTATCATTGCTTGATGTTGGATGCGGTGGTGGCATTTTGTCAGAGTCAATGGCACGCGTTGGCATTAACGTTGTGGGAATAGATGTATGTGAAGAAAACATAAAAGTAGCGCATTCACATGCAAAAAAAGTAGGGTTAAATATAGAATATATACACACCAGCATTGAAGAGCTAAGCAATTACAAGAAGTATGACGTGGTTCTGTTGATGGAAGTAGTTGAACATGTGGATAATTTAGAGCTTTTCATGAAAAAAGCGATAGAACTGCTAAAACCGGAGGGGTTAATCTTTATATCCACAATAAATAGAACTATTAAATCCTTTTGTCTTGCAATAATTGGTGCAGAGTACATATTAAATTGGCTGCCAAAAGGTACACATAACTGGAATAAATTTCTCAAGCCGTCAGAAATTGCAAATCACTTAAGAGAAAATAATGTAACGCTGCAAAACATGGCTGGCATGGAGTACAACGTAATAAAGCGTGAGTGGAATCTAACTAAAGGCGTGGATGTTAATTATATACTCTGCGGTTTGTTAGATTTAACTCTATAAAAGCACCATTTTCACTTCCAATACTTTGAAGGATCTTGGCCAGCTTTTATACAGTAGCCTTTATTAGTTAGCGCCCAACCGGAACGACAAGCATAACCTGTACCTACACGTTCATATCCAGGAGCAGCAACACACTTTCCATTCTCCAAGGTTTGACCTTTAAAAAGACAACAAACTTCTTTTTCTGTTACCTTTGTTACAATTTGAGGAGCACCAAAAAACACAGCAACAAACATACCCAGTGCGAAAAGTGCAGGCCAAGGCATTCTGCCAAATATTGCAAGTAAGCTTGAACCAATTATTACCACTGTAATCATTGGTCCACCTATTCCATGAACGTAACCTATTACATTACACATTACATCTGTTGCTCCATCAGCGTGTGCATCAAATGCATAGAAAACTATAAATAGAATTACAAGAAAATTTCTCATTGTTCTTTCAATAATCATGCCTGATTGTTTCTTATTTTAATAAAATTTCAATAAATAGCTTTTTTCAAAAATTATGCTTAACCCAATCAATATTTATTTATTACTGCCTTTTTTAATACTATAATTAACTCAGTTGATTTTTATCAAAATGCGAAACCATGGAACAATTCGAGAACTTTTACATCACCACGCCAGTATATTACGTAAACGATAAGCCGCATATTGGTCATGCATACACTTCTCTCTTGTGTGACGTGGTGGCAAGGTTCATGAAACTAGCTGGGAAAAATGTCAGATTTACCACCGGTACAGATGAACATGGACAAAAAATAGAAAAAGCAGCTAAAGCAAAGGAAATGCAGCCAAAAGAATTTACAGATGATGTGAGCGTTTCATTTAAAGAATTGGCTAAGTTCATGAATTTTGAGTATGACGATTTTATTCGCACTACGGAGGAACGTCACAAAAAAGCAGTTATAGCTTTATGGAATAGACTTGAAGAGAGAGGGCAAATATATTTGGATTCCTATTCGGGTTGGTATTCAGTTCGTGATGAAGCATTTTATCAGGAATCAGAGCTGATAGATGGCAAAGCACCAACAGGCGCAGAAGTTCAGTGGATAAAAGAAGAGAGTTACTTTTTTCGCTTGTCAAACTGGCAAGACAAATTACTGGAACTCTATAAAAATCAGCCAAGTTTTATCTTCCCTGAGAGCAGAAAAAATGAAGTAGTATCGTTTGTAAGATCAGGGCTCATTGACCTCTCAATCTCTCGCACTAGTTTTAACTGGGGAATAAAAGTACCAGGTAATGACAAACACGTAATCTATGTCTGGATAGATGCATTAACCAATTATCTTACATCAATAGGTTTCCCTAGTACTGAAGGTGAGGAATATAAGAGGTTTTGGGCAGAACCAGAAACACAGATTTCAGTGTCAAGCACTGGAATGACGCCGAACCTAGCTGACAGCTCTTTCAACGTTCATGTAATCGGTAAAGACATATTGCGCTTTCATGCTGTATATTGGCCAGCGATTCTCCTTGCAGCAGACCTGCCACTGCCAAAACAAATTGCAGTTCATGGTTGGTGGTTGAACGAGGGAGAGAAAATATCCAAGTCCCTTGGTAATGTCATAGATCCAATTGTCCTCGCTCAAGAGTTTGGTGTTGATCAGCTACGCTATTTTCTCCTCAGGGAAGCAAGCTTCGGCCAAGATGGCAACTTTAGTAAGAAAAATATGATCAGCCGGATAAATTCAGAACTGGCAAACAACATAGGCAATTTAGTACAAAGAACAATTTCATTTTTACACAAGCAATGTTCTGGAATTGTACCAACAATCGATCAAAGCCTACTTACAGGTGAAGAAAGTCTTCCAGGTTGCAAAGCTATACTCGATCAAGTGATGAATCACCTATCAAAGTATGAATTTAGCCATATCTTACTTCTAATTATCAACATCTCTTCTGAAGCCAACGCTTATATAGACAAAAGTGCACCCTGGTCATTGAGCAAAACTGACAGAGAGCGCATGAATTTAGTAATTTACAAGTTACTGGAATATATCAGGATAATAGGCATTTTATTCCCAAGTCAGCAGAGATGATACTAAATCAACTGCAAATTCCGAAAGAACAACGATATTTAAAATCTTTGTGCGACGCGTGCGTAAGTTCAGGCGTAACATTGCCTAAACCTACGCCGGTTTTTTTGAGGGTTGATGCTAAAGAGGAGAAATAGTGTAAAAACTATTTCTCCTGGATGGGATTACTTTTATTGACTAGGGAACGTACCATTGTTTACAGACGTACTGTTGCCCATAGATGATGCTACAACTCCATTAAGTACTGTAGGAATATATGGTGCAGCATAATATAAAACAGCAGTACCACAGAGTCCTATTCCAGTGGTCACTATTTTAGCTACCTTAGCCTTAGCCCATGCCTACCAGCCTTGACCATTTTCTTCTTTAGCTGGCTGACTTTCTGGGCTAGAAATCTCAGTACCTTTTTCATCACCAGATTCTGCATCATAAAATACATCCTGATCCTCAGAAAGACTCATTAAATAACTTTTAGCAGGATCAACATTTAAATGATCAAGTTGCTTAGGAACGTTATCAATACTTAAATAATCCAAACTATTAGCTCGTTGCTTTTGCTCACTGGAAAGAACCTCAAGATTTAAATAATCCAAACGAGTTAGTTCTTGCATGCTAGGTTTAGATCCATCTTCACGCTTAAACTGCTCTTCCGGACTAGAAACCTTAGTACCATAAATCCTACTGTACAAGCTGCTTCCAACGCTGTTAAGTGCTTCTCTTACAGATGCAATTGACGCATCATAAGTATTTTTCAAGCCACCTCCAATACCACTAAGTGTTCCTTTTGTAGACTCAGTTGATGGCACATAATTATCGTAAGCATATTTGCCAGAATACAAGACACCATTAACTGCTTCTTTTGCAAACCAAACAGTGCTATTAACTGTTCCTTTTGCAAGCTGAACAGTGCCATCAGCAATTGCCACTTTTAATTTGTCTTCTTCTATCTTTTTATTTTTTTCAGCTAGTTGAGTTTTTTGCTCAGAACTTTTCTGCTTTTGAGTGCGTACCTGATCTTTTAACTTAGAATTTTCTTCCTCTTTAGCTTTTACTTCCGCTTCTTTTTTAGGTAGTTGAGTTTTTTGCCCAGAAATTGTTTGCTCTTGAGCTTTCATTTTATTTTTTAACTCAGAATTTGTTTTGTTCTCACTAATTGCTTTATGCGAAAGTGCAATAGTTACAACAGAAAACACAGCATAACCAATAATAAATGGCAGGCCAACACTTAATGCTGCAACTGGAGCTAAGAAACCAATATAAGGAGCTGCAGCAAACACTCCAGATGCTAATAAAGTGAAAGTAGCCAGAGTTCCAGCTATATAATAGGGTACATTGTTTTTATTCATCATCTCACGTATTATAAAATATAATACCATTATAAAAGGATTTTTAAGAAGTTGTCAAGCTATCTTTACATAAAAAAATAATTGATAAACTTGGGAACAAGAAGATTGCTGCCAAGCTATGAACTATGCCTTTCCGTGTAATCTTTAAATGTACCTCTGTTAGAGTCAAAATATAGCTTCACACTGCCAATTGGTCCATTTCTCTGCTTTGCAATAATGAGCTCTGCAATGTTTCTAATTTTTTCCATTTTCTCTTGCCATTCCCGATGTTTATTGTTTCCTTCATTTGGCTGTTTTCTTAGTTCATAATACTCTTCTCTATAGAGAAACATTACTATATCTGCGTCTTGCTCTATGCTCCCTGAATCACGTAAATCAGAAAGTTGTGGTTTTTTATCATCCCTCTGCTCAACAGAACGAGAGAGCTGAGATAGTGCAACAATGGGAATATTTAGCTCCTTTGCAATTGCTTTCAAACCCTGCGTCACTTCCGAGATTTCTTGCACTCTATTTTCATTACTCCTTTTTGTTGTTCCTCTGATTAGCTGCAAATAATCAATGAATACCACTTCTACATTATATAATTGATACAGCAAGCGTATTCTGGTGCGAAGGGCACTAATTGATAGCGCAGGGGTGTCATCTATGATGAAAGGCAGTTCAGATAATTCTGTACTAGTATTGATAAATTCATGCAATTCAAAATCACTAATTCTCCCGGTTAATGCCTTATAATAACTAATCCCTGAATCTATAGTGATCAGCCTTGCAGTTAATTGCTCTGCTGACATTTCAAGCGAGAAAAACGCTACATAGTGTTGCTTATCTGCTCTTTTTTGCAACATCTTACAAGCATTAAGTGCGATGTTTAGCGCCAATGCTGTTTTACCCATAGAAGGCCTTGCAGCTAAAATTAATAAATCAGATTTTTGTAGACCACCAAGAAGCTGATTTAGATCTTGAAGTCCGGTTGTAACGCCTAGCGCTTCTGGATTATTTTTCATTGTGCTGATCTTCTCAACTACATCTTTAATTGAACTTGCAAGTTTTATATATGTTTTCTCACCTTGTTTTTTTACTGCCAAATTGAACAATTTTGTCATTGCTTGTTCAATTTGCGCCTGTGCAGGATTTTCAATATCGTAGTTGTAGCTATCACCAACTATTTCTTGCCCGAGCTTAATTAAACATCTCCTTAAGTAAGTATCGCGGATTATTCTAGTCAAACTATAGATATCAAGCGCAATACTTGCCTTCGCTGCAAGCTTTGCTAAGTACTCTACCCCACCACATTCGGTAAACGCTTGGTCGTTCTCAAAAAACATTTTGAGGCTCAGTTCATTGGCAACTATACCGTGTTTCCTGGTTTTAGATATTTGCGTAAAAATACTTTGATGCAGTGGATCATAGAAATTTTCTGCTGTAATTGTGTCTTCAACTGCATCACAGATTCTATTATCACGAATCATTGCACCAATAAGCATCTGTTCAGCTTCTAGATTATGCGGTAATTTACATATTTCCTTGTCTACACTTCTTGAACCCAAGAGACTAGCTAATTCATTCATTTTAAGTTTTGAGAGTAACTGTTGATTATTGTAGAATATTTAGTCCTCATTTGAAAGATGTAAAGGCAAAAAAATTTGACTAATTCCGTGTTGCCTATAGCATTAAAACTTAATGCCCCTGTGGTGGAATGGTAGACACGGCAGACTCAAAATCTGTTGCTTGCAAAAGCATGCTGGTTCAAGTCCGGCCAGGGGCACGTTAAATATTGGAAAGTGTATATATGTTACATAAATTTTTTGATCGTTTATTTTCTATTTTTTCTTCTATAAATGTTATTCAAAAGGTAAAGAAAGATGAAAATGGGATATGTTATGTAACGGGCCTCAGGCGCTATATATCAGTATTGCTTGATTTAATTATTATCGTTTTGTTCTTGCAGTTTTGCAGCCAAGCCTTAAATCAGCTCTTTGTGAACTCAGAGGATAGCAAAATATTAAGTCAAATTGCTGCAAAATCCCCAATGCAAGCACCACTGTCTGCGGAAGAAAAGACAACGCAGAGTAGACTTATAAAATTACTAATCCTAAATCAAATAGTCCAGTTTATTATGCTCTTTTGCTATGTAATATATATGTGGGTAAGGTTTGCTGCTACACCTGGAAAACTATTACTTGGGCTTAGAGTTGTGGATGCACAAACTTTCGAAAAGATAACTTTAAGACAAGCAACAAAGAGATTTTTTTCCTTTATATTATCAGTTGCACCATTATTCTTGGGCTTTTTATGGTCAAATTTCAACAAACGCTGTCAAACTTGGCACGATAAGATCGCAGGCACAGTGGTTGTCACGAGTAAAAGCCTTAGAAGGCAGAGCTAAAAACTACTTGACACCCTTCGCCAGCCCCTTTATCATGATACTGAAGGTATTCATTTATCTTCAATCTGTGCAGATTAAACGACAACAGTATTACGTATAGGCGTCTTATTTTTAATTTTTTGCACTATGTGCACGCACTGGGATGACACCTCTGGGCACTGCCGTCGTAAAGGAACCAGTGCCAGCTACTCGGATGACAAAGGAGGACAGTGTCTCAGCTACTTTCATGACACCATTTGCTGTCTTTAAAAATGAATGTTCTTACAATTGTGCGTCATGCGCTTTATTAAATATTTTACTTAAAAATCTAATTTCTTATTATACAAGAGATAAGCAATTCATTGATGATGAAAAATTACAAAAACGGGCAATCTTTCGCGGATTCCCAGAAAATTATTTTAGATAATGGACAATCATTACTTGATTATGAGGTTTTAGAGCACATTTTATATTCAGCATACAGTAGAATTGATGTAAAGCCGATAGCAAAGAGTTTGATAGAAAATTTTGGCAGTTTGAATAAAGTTTTTAATGCTGACCTGGAAGCGCTGCAAAACGTTGATGATGTCGGCAATGCAGCGATATCTGCCATCTTTTGTGTAAAACAAGCCTTTGTTCGTTCTGCAAGAGAAGAAATAAAAGACCTGCCTATAATCGATAACTGGGAAAAATTGCTTGATTATTTAAGAATAAGTATAGGAAGCCTCAATAAGGAAAATTTTCGCGTCATCTATATGAATAAAAAGTATCGTCTAATAGCGGAAGACCTGCAAAATATTGGTACAGTAGATCAAACTCCTCTTTATGTCAGAGAGATCATCAAGCGCGCACTTTTGATTGGTTCAACATCCATTGTAATATCTCACAATCATCCAAGCAGAGATACACAACCTTCAAATAGCGATATATCTCTCACTAGACAACTAGCAGAAGCTTGCCAAAGTATAGGAATAGAATTAATAGATCACATTATTATTACAATCAGTAGCTATTTTAGTTTCAAGGAAAATAGGTTGTTGTGAAAGCCTTTATAGCTACAGTATAGCCTTTCTTATAATAGTCCGAATGCGATAAGATATGTGTTTATGGCTATAGCAGGCCAGTAGCATATTACGGTCTGTTCGGATTATTGTAAAAAGAGCTATAACTTAGATTTACCGACAATCGTCATTTCGCTACGTGTTAGCGGGATCTATCTGCGGCGGCATGACGGTAAGTTTTATTGTGGTATGATGGTGTAGTATAATGTTGGTAAACCTCAGTTACTTTAGCTATAAACGATTAAGATGAAGTTATCATATATCTATATACTTACAAATAAAGCTAATAGTACATTATATATTGGTGTAACTGCAAATTTGATCAAGAGGATTTGGGAACACAAAAACAAAATTGGTTCAGGTTTTACATCAAGATATAATGTAAATAAACTTGTATATTTTGAAGAGTTTGAAGATATAAGTTTAGCTATTGCAAGAGAAAAACGCCTGAAAGAATGGCCAAGGCAGTGGAAAATTAATTTGATCAATCAAAAGAATCCTAGCTGGATTGACTTATATTACTTAGCTTTAAGATAGTTATGCTGAGATCCCGCTACTTGTTAGTGGCTGAGATACCGCGAATGAATCGCGGTATGACGGTCTGCGGCGGTATGAAGGTTCGCGGTGGTATGACGTAGTAGCTATTTCTTGCAATCAAGTTTCGTTAAAAGTCAGATTGAATGGTTAAATCTTCCACCCAAATAACCACGCACTCTACTTGCTTGTTTGGATATATTTCTTGTACTAAGGTTTTATAGATTAACATCTGTTTTTTTATTTCATTTAATAAGGAAACAGAAACGTTACGGTGTGATTTGTAGTCAATTATGATTGCTTTATCTTGCGTTATGCATAGCCTATCTAGTCGTACTAATACTGACTTGCCATCAATTGTTCCACTCAGTGTAATCTCTGATTTGCCTTCCAAATCAAACAAATAGCCATATTTTTCATTAAAGGCTAATATTTTACTGTAAATTTCATCCTTATCTTCACTGATGTTATCAAGGTATTTTCTGACCCAATTTTTTCTCCTTTCTTTTTCTATCTTGGGCATATACTGCAATATGCTGTGAATAATCAGGCCTCTTGCATAACCATCTGTCATCCCAATGCTCCTTGTTGTCATTCCAGCACTCTCACCTGTCATTCCAATACCCCTGTCTGTCATTCTAATACCCCTATTTGTCATCCCAGTGCTTGACACTGGCTTTTTTTCTCCAGGTTCCAGCGTCACGTGCTGAAATGACATCGAAGAGTGAGTAGCTGATGCTGGCTTTTCTTCTTTTTTACTGGATCCCATTGTCAAGCACTGGGATGACAGGGGAGGACGCTGGGATGACACCGAAGAGTGGGCTAAAGCAGGTGGAAGGGAAATGACCGGAACATCAAAGTAATCACGTTTTTTATAAATGTAAGGGTAGTTGGCATTCACGCATAATACTTCAACTTTTTCTTTAAATATTGGCCGTAAACCCCTTTGTTTCCTTTTATATGGTTCTCCATACTTAGTGATTAGATCATACCAAGAGTCCTTTTGCACTGGCTCTTTACTTAAGATGTATAACTCATCTTCAGCACGCGTGAGTGCTACGTATAATAAACGCAAATATTCATTATAATCCTCTAGTTTTTTCTCTCTTTTTACTTGATCGCAATAAGCGTTGTTGTTTTTTCCACACCAAAATGGTGCTTTCGTTCCATCAAAGATAATGCTTTGACTGTTTCTTGGCACTGTGTTTGTATCAACCAAAAATACTATGGGAGCTTGCAGACCTTTTGATTTGTGAATTGTCATTATTCGCACAGCATTGCGTTCTGATTGCATATCATTCTTAATCTCCGGATTATTCTTCTTGATCCATTGAACAAACGCTTGAAGAGATGGGTTCTCAAATTGCAACACAAGGTTCATAAATTCGTCTAGAACCTCGAAGCACTCAAGACCTAGCCTTGCAGCAAATTTCTTCTTACCTGTGCGCAGTATATGCGTGAATAATGCGAGAGGGGATTCTGTGCGAGATAAGTTAATGAGATAGTTTAATTCACTATAGATAACCACAGAATAATCCTGAATTCTTTCCCATAGTGAATGCTCTTTACGGTCGTATGCAATGTTAAATAAATCATCCTCGGTGAAATTAAATAGCGGTGATTTTAAAGCATTTGCAAGAGCTAGATCATTTGCCTGGAGGAGTAAAAATTCGGCCAAAGCTATTAAGTCCTGCACGGCTATATAGTCCATAATTCTAAAATAATCTCGGCCTACAACTGGCACATTTGCTTTTTTAAGTTCGCTTATTATGTAATCAACTAACACGTTTCGCTGTCGCACCAAAATCATAATGTCTCTTGGCTCTATATGGCGATCTTTAGCGACTAAAATTCGCCCTTCATTTAACCAATTGTGAATTCTGTTGGCTATTGTTTGAGCAAGTAATCGGTCTGCTATTATATAATTTTTCCTGCATGTCAGAGGAATTTGTAAAGCTTGCTGTTCTTTCTCTTTGCGCCTTGGTAACGCTGGCCAAATTTCAATATATCCTTGGTCATTTTCTCTATGTGGAACATGTTTTATTTCATTATCATTAAAAGATATTTCTGCGCGGAAGTTATTAAATATTCTATCTACAAGCATTAAAACTTCTGGAGTTGAACGAAATGACTTTTCAAGTTGGCATGATATCCAATCTCTACCACCAGTTTTCGTATGAAAGTATTGTTGCATATAGTTGAATAGATGCGGATTTGCTCCTTGAAATCTGTATATGGATTGTTTTACGTCACCAACAACAAATAAGGTTCGCTTTTCATCATTACCGGCAAAAAATTCATCGCAGAGATTTGTTATAATTTTCCACTGACTGATGCTATTGTCTTGTGCCTCGTCAACAAGGATGTGATCTATTTTTTGATCTAAGTTAAACAATACCCAATCTTTATGATCTGGGTCGCTGAGAAGATTTGTTGCTAAGTCAATTATATCATTGTAGTCAAGCAGTGCATTTTTTGATTTTTCACTATTATATAAATCAACATATACTTTAAATACACCAAGTAAGATACTGGTTCTCTTGAATATTTGATAAGAGTTCATGTCTCTTATATGGGTAAATACTACATTCTGAACGCTCTCTATTATTTGCTCTGCATCTTTGAATTTCTCCAAAATACTTTTTGTTGCAATGGATGATATGCTCTTTTTTTCGTGCGATTCTGATTTGAGAAATACCTTGGCTAGGTTTTCTATTTTGGTGTCATTCCACTTTATTCCGGTGTCATCCGAGTAGCTGACACTGGTTCTTTTTTTCTGAATCCCAGCTGGGATGACAGTAGAATAAAGTATTTCACTATAACTCTGATCTCTTTTACTGCCTTCACTTAATATCTCGGTAAGTCTTCCCACGTGCTCAATTGTTTCACTCTGTAAGTTATGAATTCCATCTGGGGCGCTCAATTTATCTTTGATATATTTCGAATCATTTGCTGATATCGATCTTTTTATACATAAAGTATAAAGCAAATCGCGTAGTTTATTTTCATCAATTTCAGTTGCAATAAGGTTGATATCATCCTGCACAGTTTCGTTATGAAGCACTTTATTGAATATGATGGAATGTAATTCTTTGCATTCGCTCAGCGTGCAATTTGGAGCAATGCCAGCTTCTATAGGAAAGCTGGAGATTAATTTGTAACAGAAAGCTTGTATGGTTTTTATAGTTAGACCAAGATTTTCCAGTTCAGAGAAAAGCCTTCTTGCTCTTGTTAAATAATCTTTATTTTTTCTGGATCCCAGTGTCACGCACTGGGATGACATTGGAAAGAAATCTAGTTGTTCTAGATCTGCTGCCAACACACTATCTGAACATATTGCCCACTTACTGAGTATGCTGTGAATGCGATTCTCCATTTCGTTTGCTGCAGCATTGGTGAATGTTAAGCAAAGAATATTTCTTTTGTTTTCTAATAAAAGTCTCAATACTCTGTCTATTAAGATTTTTGTTTTGCTTGTACCAGCGGACGCATTTACCCACACAGAGAAATTAGGATTTATAGCATTTGATCTCATCAGAAGTGCGAGAATCTTATAAAAGTTGACTAGAATAGCATTATATATATAATGTAAAAATAGTGTTAGTGAAGATATATAATGAAAGGTTTTTGTGTAAAGGCGCCTGCAAAAATCAATCTTTTTTTGCATGTTGTAGACAAAAAAGAAACAGGGTATCACTTGATTGAAGGTTTATTTGTCTTTGCTAATCTCTCTAATTTTTTGGAAATAAAAGTAGGTGAGAAGGATTCTAGATACGATAACTCTACAGTTGAATTTATAAACTCCGAGTCTAAAATAAATAACCAATATAACACTGTAATGAAAGCGGTTAATCTGCTGCTTAGGCATGCTCCTGTACGCACTAAAGTCACTGTAAAGGTGGTAAAACACATACCAATTGCTGCAGGACCTGGTAGCGGATCCTCAGATGCTGGAGCTGTGGTACGTACGCTAGGGAAGCTATGGGAGATTGATAAGACGATTTTAAATGAAATAGCCTTAAACGTTGGTGCTGATGTTCCCGCAAGCGTAGATAGCAAGCCAGTTTTTGTTAGGGGTATTGGCGAAGAATTATGCCACATTAAAAAATTCTCTTTACCTACAAATGTGGTGCTTGTGAAACCGAAAAAAAAGTTTTTGAGTACACCAGAGGTATTTTCCAAACATGAAGGAAAATTTTCTGAGCCAATTAAATGGAGCGATGACGCTGAAAAGGATTTGTTGAAGCTTCTTAAAGAGACGAGAAACGATCTTCAAGAAATAGCAATAAGCTTTGTACCTGAAATTAAGGATGTGATATCAACACTTGAGTCACAAGAAGGCTCTATACTTTCTCGCATGTCAGGCAGTGGTGTATCATGTTTTGGAATATTCGATAGTGAGGAAAATGCAAAAGTTGCTGCAGTTAATATCGGAAAAAAGCAACCAGAATGGTGGGTATGTGACACTCAATTAATAGTTTGACTTATGGATGTAACTCCCTTAATTTCCGAGAATAAAAATCTTATAAATGGTTACAGGGAAGGAAAATTTTTGGTAAACAATCAAAAATATTATGGCTCAATTATAATTTTTCCTGAAAAGGTGATTAAATTGAAAGAAAGTGATGTAAACAGCAAGGAGTATTTTGAATCTTTTTTAACAGAGGAAATAGAAATTTTGTTAATAGGTACTGGTAAAACACGCAATATACTATGTTCTTCAGTGAAGTTCTATCTTATGGAACAAAAAGGTTTAAATTTTGAATTTATGACAACAGGTTCTGCATGCAGAACCCATAATGTTCTGATATCCGAAGATAGATTTGTTGTCAGTTATCTAATAGCCATATAGCATGCTTACCCAGGACTTTTTCATCAATAGTCTAGTTGCAGTAGTCGTAATTAGCCTAGTAACAGGCGCTTTAGGATCGTTTATGATATGGCAAAGGTTATCTTATCTTGGTGATAGTTTGTCCCATTCTTCGTTGCTTGGTGTTGCACTTGCTTTAATCTTTGAGATTAGCCCATCGCTTAGCATAATGCTCATTGCAATTACATTTGCTATACTACTTTCTCTTAATTTTAACAGATTATATTCTGCTGATACGATATTGAACATTGTTACCAATGTAGTTTTATCATCGAGTTTAATACTTATGTCTTTTCTTCCATCTGGCAATAATAGTATTATTAGCTCACTGTTTGGTGATATATTAACGCTCGATCAAAGTGATATAGTATTGATTTTTTTAACCTCTGCAGTAGTTACTTTGATATTAATATTTAGATGGCGTTATTGGTTAATGATTTCAATTAATCAAGATTTAGCAGTAGTTGAGAAGATTAATGTCAATTTTGTTAGACTAGAATTTTTAATCACTCTTGCTATATTTATAGCAATTGCTGCCAAATTAATAGGGATATTACTCGTTGCTGCATTTTTGCTAATACCAGCAGCATCTGCAAGGCTCATTTCGAAAACTCCAATGGAGATGATTATTGTTGCAACAGTTTTTTCTGTAATCTCTGGGATATCAGGTCTCATGTTATCTGCAAGTTTTGATTTGTTAACTGGACCTGCAATTATACTTGTTGCAGCGGTATATTTAATTATCGCTTATTTTATAAGGCTAGTATTAAGCAGGTTGGCTTAATTTTAGTCTCGAATGTTAATAATTTTGTAATATACTCATTATAAAACATCACTATCTTAGCGCAAAATAGTTTTTGCTATACTATTATTTATATGCTAGTGATAAGTTGTTAATTTTATGGAGTAAGCAATATGAGCGAAGAAGGATTTTTTTCTAAATATATATCTAAGCCTGTGAAAAAATTTTATAATTATATTACAGGAAAAACAGAAGAGTCGGATAATGTGCAGAGTACGGCAGATGATATTGTACAAGAAAGCTCAGAGTCTTTGGATACTCATGTACAGTCAAATGAGAATGATATCATATAGATAGCATGAGGGTCACACCATCCAAAGTTAAAAAATTCCTAGAGAAACCTGATGCTTTAAGTGGTGTGTTAATTCATGGAAGTGATAACAGTAAGGTTGGTTTTTATGTACAAGAAATAATTGCTAATTTGGATGAGTATTCAGTTCAGGTGATGGATTTTGCAATAGTGAATAAGTCACCCGGTTTACTATTTTCTGAATTGGCAAACATTTCGATGTTTACCAGCAAAAAATTAATTAAGCTGATAAATGTGAGTGGAGGTATATCCAAAGAGTTAAAAAGCGTATTGGATTATAATGCAAGTGGTCATTATGTAATGATGGTAGCAAGTGATCTTCCATATAATTCTGCAACCAAAAGTTATATGGAGAGTTCAAAAATTTTTGGTGTGATTGCTTGCTATAAGGACAGCAACAGCAACCTTTATGACATTATATCAAGTTACTTAAAACAAAATGATATAAAATGCACAAATGAGATAATCTACCATTTGCAATCTTACTTTAATCATAGCAAGCTGCCTATATGTTCAGAACTTGAAAAGTTAGTTTTGTACTTAGGGGAGAGAAAAGACCTAAAACTTACTGATATAGAATTATGCTTTTCAACTTCCGGCAACGACTATGCTACACTTGATGATCTATGCTCTGCCATAGCAAGTAAAGATATGTCGCGCTTCATTAGAATTTCTGATGTATTGATATCGCAAGAAAATTTTTCACCGATAGCGCTGATTCGTATTATATCAAATTACTTTTTGCGTCTTGAAAACGTTTTGCTGTCAGTGCAAGGTGGAATGAGTAAGCTGGTTGCAATTGATCAGCTAAGCCCTCCATTGTTTTTTAAACAATTGCAGAGCTTTAAATCTCATTTGAAAAGTTTGCAACTTTCAGAACTTAAGAAGATCTTGGAAAAATTGATAAGCTTAGAAGTTACCTGTAAAAAAACTGATTTAGATCATAAAATGATTTTTCAACATGCACTGACGAGTAGCTGACTACTCAGATCCAGCCTTTCTTATAACTTCATCAAAATGTTGTATTCTAACATAAAATAGCTGCTTTTATGCCTACCGAAATTCATTTTTGAGTGTGTGTCTCACAAGTATTCTTTGCTAATAGGATATTTTCAAATATAATTGAATATATAGCTCTTTTTACAATAATCCGAACAGACCGTAATATGCTACTGGCCTGCTGTAGCCATAAGCACATATCTTATCGCATTCGGACTATTATAAGAAAGGCTATAACTAGATAAAAATACAGATATGTTTGACATTTCAAAAATTGTAATAACACCTGAAATGTTAAAATTAGTTGCTGAAATTGATGAATTTAAAGGAGCATGGCAATTGTTTGGTAATTTAGCTCCAGAACGTTTACAAATGCTCAAGAAAATTGCAACAATTGAAAGTATTGGTTCTTCTACCCGTATTGAAGGGGCAAAACTATCAGACCGTGAAATTGAACAATTATTATCCAAACTTGATACACGCTCATTTCGTTCTCTAGATGAACGAGAAATAGCCGGATATGCGTATGTGTGTGAAGAAGTATTTCAAAATTTTAACAAGATGCCATTTACAGAAAACACTATAAAACAGAGACTAAACATGCATGTGATAAACACACTTTCTAACGCAAGCAAGTCTCGTGTATCATTTTATAATTGGCGTACCGATTTTCCTAATGTTAATAAGAAACTGAGCACACATATTATTGTTATGTCCTTTCTTTTAATTACTTTTTATCTTTAACCCTTTATATTAATTGAGTAGTTTCCGATTAATACATATTTTAATTAATATTCCATATCGAATGCGTTATTAGATAGTATTTTCTTGTGCACTGCTTTACACTTAACCTCTACTCTCTAATAATTTGAAAGTCGTTGCTCTGTTCGCCGGAAAAATACAAAATTTTCTTCA
>NZ_AWUH01000099.1:0-9467 GCF_000689175.1 Wolbachia endosymbiont of Glossina morsitans morsitans
TATAATAGTCCGAATGCGATAAGATATGTGCTTATGGCTATAGCAGGCCAGTAGCATATTACGGTCTGTTCGGATTATTGTAAAAAGAGCTATACATATGTGTACATCCCCATCATGAATGCTATTTTCGGTAAAATCTCTTACAACGCTCAAAAGCAGAAAAACAAAAACTTGATTTTCTCAGCTAAATAGTGGACCATCAAAAGCACGCATAAATATCTACAATGAAAGAAAAAACTTTCACAATCATCGATGGCTATGGTTTTCTTTTCAGAGCTTACTATGTACTACCTCACTTAATTACCACAACAGGAATGCCAATAGGTGGTGTATATGGCTTTCTGAATATGGTTCTTAAGTACATTGCCCATTCGGACTACTTAACTATAGCACTTGATGCAGGGAAAAAGAATTTTAGGCACAATTTATATCCTGAGTACAAAGCGAACAGAGTAACGCCTCCTGAGGATCTAACTCCACAGTTTACCATACTGAGGGAAGCGGTAGAAGCTTTTAACCTCAGCTATGAAGAGATTGAAGGTTATGAAGCAGATGATATAATTGCAACACTAGCTGCAAAATACGCCAACCACCAAGACTTTAAAGTGGTAGTCGTTTCATCAGATAAAGATTTGTTTCAACTCTTGAACCACAATATTTTAATATTCGACCCCATTAAAAATATATACATAGATGAAAAACGAGTAGTAGAAAAATTTGGTGTAAAATCACACAAGCTTCTTGATTTATTTTCTCTGACTGGTGATGCATCTGATAACATTCCAGGCGTTCCAGGAATAGGCCCAAAAACTGCCATTAAATTATTAGATGAATTTGATTCATTGAATAATATTATAGAGAACATTGATAACATCGAGCAAACGAGGGTTTGTAATATTCTTACCGAACATAAGGAAAAAGCACTAATTTCAAGAGAACTTTTATCACTATGCGAAAAAGTAGACCTTCAACATGATATTGCAAAATATAAAGTCCATTCTCCAAACATGGAGAAATTGTTATCCTTTTTAAAGAAGTATGAATTCAATTCCTTGATAGGGAAAGTGGAAAAGCTTTTTTCCTATAGTGGGTCTAGCACAGAAGAAAAAATAGAGTATAGTAGTGAAGAGTTAGAGAAATTTTTAGAGCACTGTAGATATGAAGGCAAAATTGCAATTCATTACCACCTTGAAAACAATGTATTAAGTCTATCTTATAGCGAAAGTAATATTTTTTATATAGAGCAAGACAGCATACAAGATGCACTTATTACAATTAACTCAACTTTACTCTCAAATGGAGTGCTTAAAATAATACATAACATTAAAGAGATCAGGAAAATCTTCCCTGCAATAGAGAAGATGTTAGATTCAGTTGATGATTTGATGATAATGTCGTATAGCTTGGATACAGGAAAACATGATCACAGTATTCCAAACATAACTGCACATAATTTGAGTGGAGATGTAGAAATTTTCTCGGCAAAAACTTTAATAGCAATTCATGAAAAGCTAAAGCAAAGGTTATTTCAGGAAAAATTGTTCACAATTTACGAGCGCTTCGATAAGCCACTTATGAAAGTAATATTTGATATGGAGAAAAATGGGATATTACTGAACATACAAAAATTACAGGAATTGTCCGGTAAATTTAAGCAGGTAATTGCCGTGCTTGAAGATGAGATATATAATTTGGCAGGAGAAAGATTTAATATTGCTTCGCCAAAACAATTAAGTGATGTTTTGTTTAACAAAATGGGGCTTAATAAAAAGAAAAAGTCAAAAAAATCTGGATCGTATAGCACCAATTATGAAGTTCTAGAGGCACTCGAAGAAGAAGGGGTAGAAATCGCAAGTAAAATCTTAAATTGGCGACATTTAAGTAAATTAAAAGGCACCTACACTGATGCATTAATAAAGCAAGTTGATCCACTTGATGGTAGAATACACACAAGCTTTTCAACGACTGCAACTGCAACTGGAAGGCTGAGCTCCAGCAATCCTAATTTACAGAATATTCCTATCAGAAGCGAAGAGGGAAATCTTATCAGACAAGCATTTATTGCGCCAAAAGGGCATAAGATAATTTCTGCTGACTATTCACAAATAGAGTTAAGACTCCTGGCACACGTTGCAAACGTTGCAGCATTTAAAGAAGCTTTTGCAAACGGACAAGACATTCATGAGATCACCGCTAGGCAAGTTTTTGGAGTGCAAGAAATAGATGAGCAATTAAGACGCAAAGCAAAATCCATCAATTTTGGAATTATATATGGCATTAGCCCATTTGGTCTTGCAAAGCGGCTTGGAATTACCATTGCGGAAGCTGCTGAATACATTAATTACTATTTTTCCTGTTACCCAGAAATAAAGGCCTATATGGAAAAAGCAGTGTCTATCGCAAGATTGCATGGTTATGTAGAAACTTTGTTTGGCAGGAGATGCTTTGTAAGAGACATAAACAATACAATTCCTTATACAAGACAATTTGCAGAAAGGGCAGCAATAAACGCACCACTGCAAGGCACCGCCGCTGATATAATAAAACGTGCGACGATTCAGCTTTTTGACCAATTAAAAGTAGGTAAAATAATCCTCCAGGTTCACGATGAACTACTGGTTGAAGTAGAAGACGAAAAGGTACAAGAAACAGCAAAACTTATGAAAGATATAATGGAAAATGCAATAGAAATTTCTGTATCACTTGAAGTAGAAATAAAAGTTGGCGACAACTGGGGTCTAAATTCCCTTAATTATGACTTAAACATCGTGAATTCTAGGAGTATAAATCATTTGAACTAATACGAAAAATATGTTAGAATAGAACATAGCAAATGCAAATAGGTCAGCCATGACAGGCCCACAAGTAAAATGTTCAAAACCTCCAAAGTTACCTACTCAGGTAACTAACGAAGATGAGAAAATTTTTCAAAAAGGGGAACATCAGGTAATCCATGATGCCTTTATACAATTGCTAAAAAACAAAGTGCAACCTAAAGAATTAAAGGAAGATGACGAGGCAGTACTCGCTTTCATGCTAAGTCAGAATCAAATTATATTCAATAATGTCAAGCTAGAAGATGTAGAACCACTCAGTGAAGAGAATGTTTCTCAGTTTTTACTTTCCGTATTTGAGAAAATTAGAGAGAAAAAATTAGCTAATGAGGAGAATCTCAAGAATGGTAAAATAAAAGAAGTAGTAGATGACTGTGTAGCTGATATACGCGGTACAGTAGCTAAAGTTTCATCCATAAAGTTTGTATTGGTAATGCTGCTGCTGCTAATTGGAGGGATCAAAATAGACCCGAAAAATATTTCTGGCTCCTTTATGGATGGGATGAAAGAAAAAATTCCATTCTTAGGTAAAGACAAGAAAGAAGAGGATGAACCACCACTCAGTGATGAAGAGATGGTAGCAACGTTCTTAAGCAAGATCTTTTTTCCTGTCCTTCTTTCCACTATTCCAATGTTAATTTTTGGTCCTACTACACTCGGAGTAGTTCTTACTGCTGTTGGCACAATATTTGCCATAAAAGGAGGAGTGGAGGTTCTTTTTTCAAATAACAAAAAAGGTACTTTGTATGACCCTAACTCACAAGATAAAAATGATACAGAAAAGAGAGAAAAACTGAATGGAAAAATTCTCAAGGGCATTGATGATATTTTAAAAACCCCAGTTACAGAAGTTGAGAAAGGCACCTCTGTTTCTGAACAAATTTCCCAAGGAAAAGAAAAGAGTGAACAACAGCCTGTTCCTGAGCAAATTTCCCAGGTAGGAAACGAAAAAAGTGAGCAGCACGATCAATCTTGGACAGGAAAGGAAAACAAACGAAGGGAAAAACCACAGAGCAGCAAAGGTAAGACTACTCAGGTTTGCTAAAAGTGAATTGTGTAAGAGATCTGCTATTATTCTATAGCACATACAACAGGAATGTGGTCAGACGGATTTTCTAGCTTACGCAATCTATCATCTATGTAGCATGTTTCCAATTTATCTACAGCTTGTGGTGATAACAGCATATGATCTATTCGCATTCCTTGATTATTTCTGAGTGAATTGCCTTGATAATGCCACCAAGTGAATTGTTGCAAATTTGGGTGAGATATTCTAAACGCATCTTTAAACCCAAGATTCAAGATCGCTCTTAACTTCTCATGTTCTCTTATATGAAAGCACACTTGGCCATTCAATAAGTTTGAATCAAAGACATCAATTTCATTCGGTGCAACATTATAATCGCCAGCTATAATAGTTAACTCTTCATTCTTTAACAAAGTGCTCATCCTTTCATATAGATTATCAAAAAACTTGAGTTTATATTCAAATGCTTGAGAGTCCGGGCTTTGACCGTTTGGAACGTATACACTTCCCACCCTTACCTTCTGATTATTGTGCTTTATTATGCACTCTATATAACGCGCTTCTTGATAACCTTCTACGATATCAATCTTAAACTTCTCCAGTATCGGATATTTAGATAAAACACAAACGCCATTTCTTGCAACTTGTCCATAGACAGCACATTCATATCCCAGCTTCTCTATCTCTGCATAAGGAAATTGCTCTTCCATACATTTTATCTCTTGCAGCAAAATTATATCTATCTGACTATCAACTATAAAACTACAAAGTTGGTTAACTCTTTTACGTATGGAGTTTACATTCCAAGTTGCAATCTTTAGCATCAACAATCCTTATTAATTATATCAATTAAACTCTCCCCAGTAGGCAACCTCGATGTTATAATTTTTTTCCATTTGATTAACTTTAAACTATCAGCAATGTTTTTACTCATGGTATATGCAACTGCATTATTCATCACATGAGATAACCCACTTTTTAGAACTAATGAACAAAATATCCTTGCTGTCTGTGAGGAAAAAAAAGCAACACTATCAATTTTACCATGCAATAGTAAATTTTTACACCTATTAGTTAGATTCCTTTTTATAATTGTTTTATAGAGTACAACTTCTCTTACGTTAAAATCTTCTTCAGATAATCTCTTTTTTAGGTCACATGATACTTCTTGTCCCCTTATATACAAGAACTTTATTGCGTTTGAATAATGAGCTTTTACGAATGATATCAGACCATCAACGTTGCTGTCTGCTGAGATTATATCAGAAAATCCCAAATTTTTTGCAGCCTGCATGGTTGAATTACCAACTGTAATAATCGGAAAGTCATCCTCTTTGCATATTTGACTAAGAGCCTTTACGCTGTTTTTACTTGTAGATATCACAACGTCAAATTCGTACGCAGATATATCAGGATTTAAGTACTTTATTGTGAATACTGGTTCTATAAAAACTTTGTATCCATACTTTCTCAATATATTTCTTGTATTGAACGAGTCCAATAAAGGCCTCGTTAATAAAATAGACTTCATTCTGATTTATTTCACTACTAGTAAAATAGTACCCTTTATACACAAATTACTGAATAAAAACTTTTATTTTGATAGCTTGAGCAATTATTAAGTAATTGATGTGGAAGTAGGAGTACTAAGCGCTCCTACCCCAATAAGCCCACAATTTCTGCTTACACTTTTTTGACGCTAATTACATCGAACTCTTTTGAATGGCTTCCTTCAGTGGAATTATATAGCTAATATTCCTGTATAAGTTAAATAAGTTAATACTTAAGCTTGTACTCTTGCAGTATTTGAAGAGAGATTCTCAAGGACGTTTTTTGTCTGTGGTTCACTAATCATAGTTTGAACGATATTAGCTGCCACAATAACACAGCCTAGAATAAAAAAAGGCGTAGAAACAAAATAAATAACAGAAGACTCAAAAAGCGACATAGATGCAATACCTCCTATTAGAAATGAAGCACTGGATGCTATATCAAGATAGATCTTTGTTAACTTTTTTTGTCCTGGAGTGTTTTTTATGCCAGATTTCTTATTAAGATTCTGTTGTCGGGAATGATCATTTAGTGACCATATATTTAAAGCAAACGAAAGTGCACTGAATATAGTGCCGGCAATACTAAAATACAGACTTAAGACAGGAATATTCAAGACCAATGCCGCTATGTATCCAATGAAAGAGATAGTAGATAGTGTAGTAACTAAGCGTTTCGAGTAAGTTCGTACCTTCTTTCTGTAGGCTAACTTATCTTTTTCACCATACATAGCATAAATATTACCTAATACGCTATATTATAGCATTAATTAATTCAACAAGCAATATGGAAGCTAAGAGTGCCCGAGAGAAGACTTGAACTTCCACAACTTAAAAAGTTACCAGCACCTGAAGCTAGCGCGTCTACCAATTCCGCCACCCGGGCTTTTTATAGTTTACTATGTTAAAGTTAAATAATATACTTAAACAATTTTTAGTTCAAAGGTAATGCCAAATCTAGATCAAATATTTTTTGCTCAAAACAATGTTAATATTAATAACGTATATAAAATAGTCAATAACGCTTTGAGCAATAGCGATGGTGGTGAGCTGTTTCTAGAATTTTGCCACTCGGAGTCCCTGGTTTTTGAGGATAACATATTAAAACACATGGGCTTGAATACTAGAAGGGGATTTGGTTTAAGGTCTTTTTGTGAAGATAGTACATCTTTCGTTTGTTCTTCTGAGATCAGCGAAAAAGAAATTAGTAATGCTGCTTCTATGGTAAAAAGCTCAGTGTCTTTAAACAAGACAAATTCAATAAATTTAAACGAAGAGACAAAAAGCCTATATTCGAGGATTAACCCTATAAATGAAATGGATCTGAATTCAAAGATTAAGCTACTCAATGAGGTTAATGAGTATGTAAGGTCCAAAAATAGCTGCGTGAAGCAAGTAAAAATAACTCTAAGTGGAGAATGGCAAGTTGTACAAATAATAAAGGGTGATCACAGATTAAGCGATATCAGGCCTCTGGTACGTTTTAATGTGCTAGTCATTGTAGAAAAAGATGGCCGTACCGAAAGAGGTTCTGCAGGGCATGGTGGAAGGGACTCTTATAGTAAGTTTATTTCTGAGAAAAAGTGGAAAGAAGTTGCAAATCAAGCATTAAAACAAGCACTAATAAATCTTGAAGCAATTCCAACTCCAGCCGGAGAAATGGCAGTCGTTTTAGGTCCAGGCTGGCCAGGAATATTGTTACACGAAGCCGTGGGTCATGGACTTGAGGGCGACTTCAATCGCAAAAAAGTTTCAGCATTTTCAAATTCTGTGGGTAAACAAGTAGCAGCTAGTGACATCACAGTAGTTGATGACGGAACTCTGCCCAATTTGCGCGGCTCTATCAGCGTAGACGATGAAGGCACTCCACCCAGTTATAATATATTGATAGAGGATGGGATCCTAAAAGGATACATGCAGGATCATATGAACGCTAAACTCATGGGTGTAAGCCCAACTGGTAATGGTAGAAGAGAAAGTTATAAAGAAGTTATTATGCCGCGCATGACAAACACCTATATGTTGCCCGGAAAGTATACACCGAAGGAAATAATATCTAGCGTAAAGAAAGGTCTATATGCAGTAAATTTCGGTGGTGGGCAGGTTGATATAACGTCAGGAAAATTTGTTTTTTCATCTTCGGAAGCTTACCTAATAGAAAATGGCAAAATTACACAGCCAGTCAAAGGGGCAACACTAATTGGTGACGGTCCAACAGTGTTGAAAAAAGTATCTATGGTTGGTAATGACTTAAAGTTAGATCCTGGTGTTGGCACATGCTCGAAAGATGGACAAAATGTGCCCGTTGGAGTTGGTCAGCCGACACTCAAAGTCGACGCAATAACTGTTGGTGGAACTGAGATATAGATAAGGGCTAAAACGGATTCCAGCGCACGGCGCACAGCTGTACAAACATTATGATTTGGAAGCAATTGCCACCAATAGGGTGTCATCCCAGTCTCTGGGCACTGCCTTTGTGTTTGAGGCAAAACTGGCTATAATATTTAACACACTGCCTTCGCAAATAAATGTTCGTACAGTTATGTGTCAGCTACTTGGATGACACTTTTGTACTTGATGCAAGATTATATCTTGAAAAAATTAAGTTTTAATGCTATAAAATGATTGTAAATTTTGTCTCCGTGGTAGCTTTATGAATGTTGAAAGTAAAAAAATACATGATACTAAAATAAAATTACCAATATTTCTTGATTATCAATCTACTACTAAAGTAGATCCCCGTGTTTTAGAGGTGATGATACCTTACTTTGGTGAGTTCAGTAATGCACACTCTCGCAGCCATTCATTTGGTTGGACTGCTGAAGAAGCAGTGGAAAAAGCAAGGAAACACATCGCTGATCTGGTGAACGCAGATAGCAAAGAAATTATCTTTACCTCAGGTGCAACTGAGTCAAATAATACGGCAATCAAGGGCGTTGCTCACTTTTATAAAAATAAAGGAAATCATATAATCACTGTCTGCACGGAGCATAAGTGTGTTCTGGATTCTTGTCGGCATCTGGAAAATGAAGGCTTTAAAGTTACATATTTGCCTGTTAGGCAAAACGGAATTATAGATTTATCAAAGCTTGAGGAAGCAATTACTGATCAAACAATCCTGGTTTCAGTGATGATGGCAAATAATGAAATCGGAGTAATTCAGCCTGTCAAAGAAATTGGTGTAATATGTAGAAAGCATAATATATTTTTCCACACAGATGCAGCTCAAAGCTTTGGAAAAGTTCCAATTGATGTTAATGAGATGTGCATTGATCTTATGAGTCTCTCTAGCCACAAAATTTATGGACCTATGGGAATAGGCGCATTATATGTACGTAGAAAGAATCCTCGTGTTAGGCTGATACCACTAATTAGTGGTGGTGGACAGGAAAGAGGCATGCGTTCTGGAACAGTTCCAACACCTCTTGCAGTTGGTTTTGGTGAAGCGGCACGTATTGCTAGAGAAGAAATGAAAAAAGAAACAACTAGAGTGGAAGAATTAAGGGATATTTTGTATAACAAGATAAAAGAAGCGTTTCCTGATATCGTTTTAAATGGTGATTATGAAAATAGAATTCCTGGCAACCTAAACTTGAGCTTTCCCTATGTTGAGGGTGAGTCTCTTATCATGCCAATCAAGGATTTAGCAGTAAGTTCTGGTTCTGCGTGCACGTCTGCGTCTCTTGAGCCTTCCTATGTAGTACGGTCGCTAAATAATGGCCATGACCTTGAGCATTCATCAATTAGATTTGGCCTAGGCCGATTTACAACTAGAGAAGAAGTTTTGTATGCAGCAGATCTTGTTGCTAAAAATGTTGGCCGACTGAGAGAAATGAGCCCACTTTGGAAGATGGTACAAGAAGGAGTAGATTTGAACACCGTGAAATGGGACTCTCATTAAATGTATCCGTTCCAACTGCAAATGCACTTTGAAATTACTCTGTACCGTTCACACTTAATTCTTCAATCTCACTAATACAAAGGCCAGTAAATTTGACAATAGTGTTGACATCAACATTGTTAGCCAGCATTGCTTTTGCGACTTCGATTTTTCCT
>NZ_AWUH01000100.1:0-7703 GCF_000689175.1 Wolbachia endosymbiont of Glossina morsitans morsitans
GTTCGGGTTTTTTGTCGGGAGGACATATGCTTAATTTTACTGTCGGCAGCGAGATTGTGAAACGAAAATACATCAGCACACCATCATCCATTATCAATGGATTTATGTTTATTGGCAGTGGAGTTATAGTGTCAATGTTAGCACTTTTTACAGATCATAAAATGGCACTTTTTGCAATATTTGCGATATTGATAGTTGCCGGTATTTTAAATTATGCAACAAAAGAGACATACTCTAAAAAATAAAGTAGCTGAATCTCGAGTCGATTGCTATATTATATTTACGTATTGTAATATTTATCAATAATGGATCACGTTACAACAAAAGACACAACAGTAACTAAGGCAACGATAGCTGGAGATATAAACCAAGAAATAGGATTATCAAAGGAAGACTCTGTTTCGATAATAGATGATATATTGGACGAAATAAAGACAAGCTTGGTAAAGGATGGAATAGTAAAAATATCGTCATTTGGAACATTCTTGGTTAAGAAAAAGAAGGAAAGACCAGGAAATATACCAAATACATCGGAGAAAGTGATGATTCAGGCAAGAAATTCAGTTTCTTTTAGGCCTTCAAAAATTATAAAAAAATCAATCAATAATTAATGAACAAGGAAAAATTATTTTATACGATTGGGGAAGTAGCTGAAGAGCTACATTTGGAACAGCATGTTTTGAGATTTTGGGAAGGTCAATTTCATCAAATTAAGCCTACAAAGCGTAAAGGAAGAAGGCTATATGATCGCAAGTGTATAGAGGCCATAAAGAAAGTAAAATACATGCTATATGATAAAGGATATACAACAAAAGGAGTGCAAAAAGAATTTGGTAATGATATAAAAGTCACAAAGAATTTGTTGCAAGAACTCACCGATTTGAGGGACTATTTAACTAGTAAAATAAATAACGAGGAAAGTAACAAGCAGGCGTGAAACACTACGTTTCGCTAAAATTTTGGAGTTTTGTGAGAGTTTAAAATGTGGCATATAGCCTCATTTCTTGTGTTATTAGCAATATTAATAGGCTGTGGCCTGCAAAAACCTGCACCTGTGCTGCTTAAAGGCGAAGAATTTTACGGGAAAAGAGATCTGGAATATACAAGGGAGTACCATTTAATTAGGGAGCCTTCAGTGCAAAAAGAAAGTAGAAAAGCCATCATAAATAGGATATACAAAGATAACAATAATACACAAAATGTGGGGGTAAATTGTAAATTTGTAATGCCAGTTAAAGGTTCAGCTACCTCTTCTGATGAAATGTGTAAGGATGGCATAAAAATTGCTGCTCAAAATGGAACGAACGTAGTTTCCTCTGCACCAGGCAAAGTGATATATGTAGGCAAAGGGCTGAGATGGTATGGGAATTTAATTATAGTGGAACACAAAGATAATTACATGACTGTGTACTCCTATTTAAAAAACGTACATGTTGAAATTGGCGATAAAGTAAAGCAAGGTCAAGTAATTGGATCTGCAGGTAAATCAAGCACACAAGATAAAGATCCACAGATGTGTTTCACAATACGACATAATGGCCAAGCGGTTGATCCTTTGATGCATATGAACTGTAATTGAATTTGGATTTATATGAAATATGATTTTAAAAGTGTTGAAAAATTTTATCAAGATAAATGGGATTTTTCTGTAAGCAAGAGTGGTAAACAAGAAAAGTGTTACGTGTTGGAAATGTTTCCATATCCATCTGGTAAAATTCATATGGGACACTTACGTAACTATGCAATAGGGGATGTGATAGCGCGTTACAAGAGAGCTAATGGATTTGAGGTTTTGCATCCAATTGGCTGGGATGCGTTTGGATTACCAGCTGAGAATGCAGCAAGGGATAACAATATTAGCCCCGAAACATGGACAAAAGAGAATATAGATAATATGCGTACACAGTTGAAATCCATAGGTCTTTCTTATAATTGGGAGCGTGAACTCTCCACATGTGAGCCTGATTATTACAAACACGAACAAAAATTTTTCCTGGATTTTTTAAAGCATGGGCTTGCCTATCGAAAAGAATCATGGGTTAACTGGGATCCAGTAGACCAAACAGTGCTTGCAAATGAACAGGTGGTTGATGGAAAAGGATGGCGATCAGGTGCAGTTGTTGAAAAACGTAAGTTGTCCCAATGGTTTTTAAAGATTACTGATTTCGCTGAAGATTTACTCAAGTGCCTGCAAAGTTTGAAAAATTGGCCAGAAAAAGTCAAAACAATGCAGGAGCGTTGGATAGGAAAATCTGAAGGAGCAACTATAGAGTTTGAAGTAGTTGGCCTGAATAAGAAATTAAAAGTTTTTACAACTTATCCTCATACTTTGTTTGGGGCTTCTTTTTGTGCAGTGGCAGCAGAGCATCCTATTGTGCAGGATTTAAAGAATGGTTCTTCTGTTGTCATCCCAGTGCTTGACACTGGGATCCAAGAAATAAAATCGAAAAGAGAGAACGATGAAAAAATAGGAGTTTACACCGGATTAAACGTCAAACATCCATTTCTTGATAAGGAATTGCCGCTTTACATAGCGAATTTTGTGTTGATGGAATATGGGGAAGGCGCGATTTTTGGTTGCCCTGCACATGATCAGCGTGACTTTGAATTTGCACAGAAATATAATTTGCCGATAATTCCCGTTATTTCTTCAGCCCACTTAGGTGTCATTCCAGCGCGTGACCAGAATTCTTACAATGGATCCCAGTGTCAAGCTACTCAGATGACAAAGGAGGCGTATACTGGAGACGGGACAATGTTTAACTCCGAATTCTTAAACGGATTAATGGTTAGTGAAGCAAAGGAAGCCATAGTTAAAAAATTTGAAGAAAAAAAAATAGGCAAAAAAACAATAAACTATCGTTTGCACGATTGGGGAATTTCGAGACAACGTTATTGGGGATGCCCTATACCTATTATATATTGCAAAGACTGTGGTACTGTTCCAGTGCCAGAAAAAGACCTGCCTGTAATACTGTCCGCGGATGTGGAATTCACAAGTGGTGGCAATCCACTTGATAAACATCCTACTTGGAAATTTGTTGATTGCCCAAAATGTGGAAAGCAAGCAGAGCGTGAAACTGATACGTTTGACACCTTTTTTGAATCCTCTTGGTATTTTGCTGCATTCTGTAGCGAAGATAAATCAATAGACAAAGATGCGTGTAATCGTTTTATGCCTGTTGATTATTATATAGGTGGAATAGAGCATGCAATTCTGCATTTGCTTTACTCACGATTTTTCTGCCGTGCTTTAACCAAATGTGGCTATTTCGATATTAAAGAGCCTTTCTCTACTTTAATCACTCAAGGAATGGTCTGCCATGCAACTTATAAAGACGAAAATGGTAAGTGGCTATTTCCCGCAGAAGCAAAAGAGTTGATTGCACAAGGAGCTAAGGTTCAAGTGGGCAAAGTTGAAAAAATGAGCAAATCGAAAAAGAATACAGTTGACCCAAACTTTATCATAGAAAAGTATGGTGCTGATACTGCTCGCTTGTTTGTGTTGTCCGACACTCCTCCGGAGAAAGATATGGAATGGTCCGATGATGGCGTGGAAGGTTGTTCTCGTTATGTAAATAAATTGTGGCGTATGGTCATGCAGCTAAGACCTGTAAATATACACTATGATAATGAAAATGTTACGGGTGGACTTCTAGAGTACAGGAAAAAAATTCATAAACTCTTACACGGACTTACAGATGACTTGGAAAACTGCAGATTAAACTGTGTAGTGGCAAAATTTCGTGAGATGACGAATTTAATAGCTGAAATAGACGTAAAAACTGGAAAATCTCTTATTGATGAAGGTATATGTATATTAATCAGAGTAATCGAACCATTCATACCACATCTAGCTGAAAGCCTATGGCAAGAAATAGGAGGTCAACCTTGGCCAAAAGCTGATGAATCATTATTAGTTGACGATACGGTAACTATAGCAGTGCAAATCAATGGAAAATTACGTACAACAATCAAGGTGGCAATTAACTTACCTCAAGCAGAATTGAAGAAAATAGCGATAGACTCTGTGTCCAGTAAGATCGATCAAAGCAAAGTTCGCACTGTATATGCTGTACCAAATAAGATAGTAAATATAGTTATATAAAAGACCTGAGTAGTACGTTTTATATAATCTGATTTTATGGCTATACTCTTTTTGACATGTAGTTATATCTTTTTTAATATAAAGTATATATACTTATGCATTATATATTTTTTTGTATGCGGAGTTATATGAAAATAAAGAGATTGCGCGTTTTGGCTGTATTTCTTACTTCATCTCTAGCCGGTGCAGCTAGTAATAGTGCAAGTAAGTCAGAAGATAAGTACTATGCAGGTTTAAACTTTGGTGCTGGATGGGGTGATGGCTTTATAATGAAACCTAGTGTTGTTTTTGGTTATCACCATGACAAAAGCTCTAAATTTGAACTTGAGGTTCTCAGTAATATTAAGTCATTAAAGAGCATAGGAGCTAGCTTATTGGCAAACTACCGCTTCTATCCTGACCTTGATATTGATCCCGTTAAACTATATGTCAGCGGAGGTTTAGGAGGATATCTCCAAATAACACCTTTTGGCTTTGGTGTTAGTGATACAGTTGATGGTGATGACAATAGTTCACAAGAAGAAAAAGAAAAGGAAGAAGAAACACAAGGTGCTCCAGAATCAGGTGGTGAAGCTGCTGGTTCATCTGTAGTAGATAAAATACTGAGTTCTATTTCCTATAAACTAAAGTTAGGTGTTGATTATGAAATTACTCCACAGATAATTGGTGCAGTTGGCGTTACCGCAGGCGGGCACCTGAGTGGTATAAAAGCATTGCAAACACCAGATGCAACTCTGGAGGTAGGAATACGTTACAATTTTTAATGCTGCTACTTAGTTCATAAAGGTAGAGACAATGTTGAGAATGAAATAAACAGCATTAAAAACATATGAGATGCTTTTCAAATATGGTTTTGAACGCTAACTGTAGGTTGGAAAAAGAACAAAAAAAGGGTAAACATACTATAATTGCTGTTGAATGATGGAGTCCATTATTTTAGCACGAAGTAACGAACTCAGTAGAATAAGTTCTTCAAAAATAATTTAAACTTTTATTAGTAGGAGCAGTTTCATGGAATATTATAGCAATCTCACTAAAAGAAACTTTTATAAGTATCGTTGATGAGAAAGGAAAAATTGTTAAGGAAGAAGTTGTTGCAAGAAAAGTAAGGCAATAGCTGAATTTTTTCTTGGTCAAGGCAAAAAATATGAATCCATGGGAATAGAAAGTGGACAGTTGTCAATATCAATGTGCAAAGAATTAAGGCAGCAGCGTTGTTTGCAAGAATCAATAAGAATGATAAAAATGATGCAAAAGGCATAGCTCAAATGATGAGAGTTGGAAGAAGTGTTAGCAAAATCAGTTGTCAAATTAAAGTAGCACTTGGAAGTAGAAGAGCTGTAAACTCAATTGTGTTATGTATTAATAACGAAAAAAGGGGGAATGTTCAAAGAAGCGTGTCAAATCGCATTTTTAATTCAACTCAATTTTCAATCTGCCAGGAAAGAAGATATCAAGTTGAGAAATAATTTAAGCCCAATTCGGATAGTCCAATTTTGCTCTGCCTTTTTATAGCACAATACACTTGTTTATACAAGGCATTTGTGCTGGTAAATGAGCCCTTAGTTTTAGTAAATTTTCTAATCTGTCTATGTAGCCCCTCAATAGGATTGGTAGTATAAATTAGCCTCCTGACTGGGCCAGAATACTTGGAATAGCCGGATAAGTTTTCCCAATTATTTTGCCAGAATTTTGTGACTAGTGGATATTTTTCTCCCCATTTCCAACTCAAGCAGATAATTTTCAGCTATTTCTTTACTTGAAGCCTGTATTGTCATAAGCAGTTGCTGTAACAAAAATTGTTCCTTGCAGTAGGTAATCGATACTTCTTTTTTCTGCTTTTTTCTTTAATGCCAGTTATAGTGGTGTGTTCCCTCCGTCATTCTTAGCATTTATAGCTTTACCCAATTTATCTTTAGATATGTTCCATTTTTTACTAAACCTAAAATCAATTCCAAACATGTAACTTTTTGTTCTCCTTTGAATGAAGCAATATATTGCAGAGCATTTTTTCCATCTTTATTTTGCACAGTAATATCTGCACCATTTTGTAGAAATAACTCTAAGGCTTTATATCTATTTGTTTTTTCAAATTTTCTATCTGTACATGATCCTCATTCTTTTCTTTTATATGCTGAAGCAACTGATGAAGAGGTGTTTGTTCTTCCTGATTTTCACTATTAATGAGTTGTGCTAAATCTTCCTCGGTGACCGTTTTTATTAGGGTACCTAGAAACTTGCGCTTCTGTTTCTTCTACAACGACACGATAAGGTGTAAAATATTGTTGTCTTTTTCACCTTTCACACTATTAATATCCGTACAATCTTTTAGATATTTTTTAAATTTCCCGTTATTTCCATTTTTGATCGCTTTTAGTAATAGAGCATTGCTATTTGTTATTTCGTTGCTTATTTCTACTTTATGATCATCTTCAACATCGCTACCGTAGCCACTTTCTGCTTCACTATCTTCACTATTCCTACGATCATTTTGGTTGTGGTAGAACAATATTTGCTATTACCAGTAATTTCTGAAATTACTTGCTTTACTCGTTTTTTTGTTTCATCTGATATTTTTTCGATTGCTTTATCTAGCACTGGAAGGAAGCAGTGAACATAGTACCTATAATATTTTTCTTGTTCTCTAAGTGATTCTTCTAATTTACTTAATACTTCAGGACTAGCATCCTTCTCAAATAACTTTTTACACTTCTTGAGAGTTCCATCTTGACCTCTTGGTTTTTCACGCTTTTGTTCTTCTTACCTTTTTCTCTTTAGTGTAGTGTAGTTGCTCGTCTTTTCTATCCCGCTCTTGCTTTTCGTTTTTATCTATGCGTTCATCTAATTTTTTTGCATTAGTAGTTAGTGCAGTTATATCTACACCTATACTAAAATCTCAATATTAAAAGCTATTTAAGCTAAGATTCAATTTTTTTAATTAAGTCAAACGTTGTATATAGCTAACAAAGCTTGACATCACCTATAATTAACCATAAACATATTTCGGTAAACCTAAGTTACTTTTAGCTATATGTAGTTGAAATACAGGTAGAAAGGCAGGTGAGAAGGCAGAAAATTAATTTCTGTAAGAAAGTTTGCCGTCACAGTTAAACCTCACTTGAACAGTTGTCTACTATTTTAACCATTTTGTCTTAAAAAATAATAAATATAGCTAAACTGCGAAACGCGCTACTGGCTAAAATAGGATAAGAAACTATAGCTGCAAATTGCTGTTTTTATCCGCCTTCCAGACTTAGTTTTTCTTCTGATTTTTTAAGTCTTTCTTTATATAGTATGGAGCTTATCTCTTCTACACTTTTATCAATATCATCATTGATTATTACATAATCATATTTATCACGTTTGCTTATCTCTTTTTGAGCTGCGGCTAATCTGCACTCTATTTCGCTTGCATCATCACTATTACGCTTTTGCAAACGCAACCTAAGCTCTTCCATTGAAGGGGGAAGTATAAAAACGCTCACAACTTCTTTTGTCATGAGCTTCAATAAGTGAAATGCTCCTTGCCAGTCTATGCTTTGTAAAACGCTTATTCCACTGCTTAAGTTTTGCTCTATAAAATCTCTTGGTATAC
>NZ_AWUH01000101.1:0-2396 GCF_000689175.1 Wolbachia endosymbiont of Glossina morsitans morsitans
AAAAACTTAAGTTATACTTATAAGTATTTGATACTTTTTATAGTGATTATGTCGAGTTTAAGCTGCCTTTATGGTGATAATGCAGAATTTGTGGAAGAAATGTATGGCCGTTATTTGCAGGGTGATAAATCAATCGGGGAGGATTGGTATAGAATTTTTTCAAGCAATTTAGAAGTTAATAAAGCGGAGACCTGCGGTGCACAACATGTAACTAAGGTGGATAATTCAGTTTCTGGTTTAGCAAATTTTTTCAGATCTTACGGTCATTTTTTTGTCGGATCTTAATCCGTTATCACCCAATGTGAATAAGGAAGTAGATTATCAGAAATATTCGAATCTATATCTGGCAAGTGACGCTGGAATCTATAGAGATATTTACTGCAAGAACATCGGTTTTGAATTTATGCATATCTCCTCTTATGAGGAGAGGATGTGGCTGCAGGAAAAGATCGAAAATCAAACCTATACGCTGAGTTCACAAGATAAAAAGGAAATACTGAGGCACTTAATTGAATCTGAGATGTTCGAGCAATTTCTCCATATGAAATTTCCTGGATATAAACGTTTTTCTATCGAAGGTGGGGAATCAGCTATCGTTGCAATTGAGAGAATCATTAGTGATTCTGCAGCTTTTAGTATTGAAGAAATAGTTCTTGGCATGGCTCACCGCGGACGACTCAATATTCTAACCAAAGTTATGGGCAAAGAATATGCGGCAATGCTATCTGAATTTCAAGGCAATCTTGCATATCCAGGTGGTCTTGAGGTGTCCGGTGATGTTAAATATCACCTTGGTTACTCTTCTGATCAAGCACTTGCCGGTGGTAAGAAAATACATTTAAGTTTATGCCCTAATCCATCTCACCTTGAAGCGGTAAATCCGGTTTTGGCTGGAAGAATAAGAGCAAAACAGAATATAAGATCTGTGCTTGGCATATCAATTCATGGTGATGCGGCTTTCATCGGCCAAGGAGTGGTTGCTGAAACTCTAACCTTAAGCAATATTGAAGGTTATAAGGTAGATGGCATTGTGCACATTGTTATTAATTAACCAAGTTGGTTTTACTGCTAATCCGTGTTGTGCGCGATCCTCTTTTTACTGTACTGATGTAGCAAAATCAATAGAAGCTCCAGTGTTTCACGTTAATGGAGATAACCCAGAAGCTGTGAGTTTTGCTACAAGTCTGGCGATGGAATATAGGCAGAAATTTAAAAAGGACGTAGTGATTGACATAATGTGTTACCGCAAATATGGCCATAGTGAAGGTGATGAACCGAATTTCACTCAGCCACTCATGTATAAGGTAATATCAAAGCATAAAACTCCAGGAACACTGTATGAAGAGAAGTTGATCGCAGAGAAAGTATTAAGTGGTGATGAGGTAAATAAATTGCGCAGTGAGTTCAGGGCAAGATTGGATAAAAGTCTTGCTGAATCAGCGGCTTATACTCCAAAAAAAGCTGACTGGTTTTGTGGAGTATGGTCAAAATTAAGAAAGGCAAGGTTGAACGATTTGAGCGAATACTATACAGATTCTGGTGTTCCGCCAGATGAGTTGAAAAAATTAGGTGTACATATAAATAGCAACATCCCAAGTAGCTTTAACATTAACAATAAGGTTAGAAAAATACTTGATGGCAGAATAGACAGCATAAATTCCGGTAGTAATATAGACTGGGCAACTGCCGAAAGTCTTGCGTTTGCATCACTGCTCACAGAAGGAATAGGAGTGCGTTTATCAGGACAAGACTCTGGTCGTGGAACTTTCTCGCACCGTCATTCAAGGCTTGTTGATCAGGTAACAGAAGAAGCGTTTATTCCGCTAAACAATATAAATGAAAAGCAAGCTCACTTTGAGGTCATAGATAGCGCTTTATCAGAGTATGCTATAATGGGCTTTGAATATGGATATAGCCTTGATTCCCCATATTCACTGGTGCTCTGGGAAGGACAATTTGGTGATTTTGCAAATGGTGCACAAATTATGATCGACCAGTTTATCGCATCTGCAGAAACAAAGTGGTTGCGATCAAGCGGTCTAGTTTTGTTGCTGCCTCATGGTTATGAAGGACAGGGGCCTGAGCATAGCTCCGCGCGCATAGAGAGATTTTTGCAACTCTGCGCAGAAGATAACATGCAAGTTGTTAATTGCTCTACTCCAGCAAATTATTTTCATGCTTTACGCAGGCAAATCCACAGAGACTTTCGCAAGCCTTTAGTAGTGTTTACACCTAAATCACTATTGCGTCATAAAAGAGCAGTTTCTAACCTATCTGACTTTGAAGGAAAATTCCTCACGGTAATCCCAGAATATAGAACAGATTTGGTTCTAAAATGATAAAATACGTAAAGTTGTAATATGCTAGCGGTAAAGTTTATTACGACATAATTGAAG
>NZ_AWUH01000102.1:0-4338 GCF_000689175.1 Wolbachia endosymbiont of Glossina morsitans morsitans
CTGGCGGAGTTTGTCAAGCAAGTTTTTCGTTTCTGCGGGCTACTACCCTTTCTTGGTGGACTAAAATCACAACAGCTGCAGAACCTAAATTGCTTCATACTACACCTTTCCCCTTTCCCCTGAAACTAAAATCTATATACTTAACTTTAGAAACTTTAAAATAAGATGCGATCTAATATTAGGCAGTTATTTTACTATATAAAGCCTAATCTATCCTATTTTGTCATAGCTTTTATTGCGGTTTTATTTTCAGCCTTAACGATCCTCCTCTTCGGCAGAGGCTTAAGCAATATAATTGATTCTGGCACAGAGCACGATTTTACTACCAAACTATTAGTTGCAATACTTATAGTTTTAGCCATTTCTCTCACTGCATTTACTCGGTTATATTTCATTGGCATTGGCAGCGAGAAAGTTATCGCGAGAACCAGATATGACTTATATAGCAGTATCACTAACTTGCAACCAAGTTTCTTTGAGAACACAGGCGTACAAGATGTTATCTCAGCGTTAATTACTGATACCTCTGTCCTGCAATCAATAATAAACAGCAGCTTACTAACCATACTACGAAATTTTGTGATTCTGATTGGCAGTGTTGCTATGTTATTATATACAAATATACAACTAACTGCGTATGCAGCCGCAATAATACCTATACTACTCATTATCATGACCTCACTTGGAAAAAAAGTGCGTAGCTATGCACGCTTTGCTCAGGATAAATTAAGTGAGCTTGCGTCATTTAGTGAGGAAAATTTTAGATCTATAGTGACTATCAAATCGTTTGTACTCGAGGAAAACGAAAAAATCCGTTTTAAGGAACATTTAAACTCAGTATCAAAATCATACGTAAAATTAGTACTCTTGCGTGCTATTTTAGTAACTCTAGTTATCACGTGTGTGATAGGTTCACTAGTTGTTTTGCTCTTTTTTGGTATTAAAGAAGTCTTAAGCAATAATATAACTATTGGAGAACTCTCCTCATTTGTGTTTTATTCAGCGCTCGCAGCAGGAGCTATAAATAATTTGAGCGATAATATCAGTGATTTACAACGAGGTCTTGGAATAGTAGAGCGTTTATTTGAATTTAAAAATATGAAAAGCTCTATAGCAGATCCCGATGATCCTATAAAAATTTGTAGTGTTCAAAAGGGAATTTCGTTTAATGGCGTAACATTTTTTTATGAATCTCAGTCTGATAAGCCAGCGTTAAATAACGTATCATTTTCTATAGAGGCAGGTCAAGCAGTATCAATTGTTGGACCATCTGGCAGTGGTAAAAGCACCATTTTAAAGCTTCTGCTCCGTTTTCATGATCCAAACAAAGGTAGCATTACTATCGATGGGCACAATATTAAGTCAATTGCGCTAAATGACCTCAGATCGTTGTTTGGCCTAGTGCCACAAGATCACATGATATTTTCTTGCTCAATAATGGAAAATATACTATATGGCAAACCAGGTGCCGAATATGAGGAAGTGAGGCAAGCAGCCATCAGCGCTTATGCGATGGAATTTATTGATAAGCTGCCTGATAAATTTGATACATTTGTAGGAAAAAGAGGATTAAAACTTTCTGAAGGACAAAAACAACGTATTGTAATAGCAAGGGCCATACTCAACAATCCTCAGGTTTTAATACTGGATGAAGCAACCTCTGCCCTTGATTACAAAAGTGAGAACCTCGTGCAAAAAGCATTGAGCAAGTTAATGCAAAACAGAACAACAATCGTAATTACACACAGGCTATCAACCGCACTCAAGACTGACAAGATTATAGTAATTAATCATGGAAAAGTAGAAGAAGTAGGAACTCATGACTCTCTAATGAGTAAAGACGGGCTGTATGCAAAACTGGCGAAGATACAGTGGAATTGAAAGAAAATTTAAATCATACCGTTAGTTGATATGCTAGATTTATAATTAAAATTATTAAATTTTTAATTTTATTATTTTATAATGGTTCCATAGTTATCCGAAATTTCGTGATCTGTAGTTTCTTTCATTCACGTTATATTCATAGCTTGTTCTATCTTAATGTAATTCCAATTTTGACTGTATAGGAGGTCTCTATGTTAAAACATAACTATAGTGATAAAATCAATAATCGCTATTCATATACTAACAAATTTTCTTATAGTGATGAGGGTGTAGACGAGACGATCAAGGATAAAATCACAACTGAAGATCAGGTAGTAACTGATGATGTTGAAGAGCCTGATGCTGGTAATGATGGTTACAGCGAAGGTATGGCTTTCTCTTACCATGGTTACGGCAACGACTTAATATAAACTCTGATCCAGGAAGATAAAATAGTTAAGATAAACCTTCAACTAGTCCCACTTATTCACTATATTGCTATAGATTTTATAGCAATATAGTGAATGAACATTTTTAAGCAGATTTCCTCTCTAATCTTTAGTAAATTGAATGATTTGAAACAAAGGGGTGTTATAAGCACAAGTGCAGCAAACTTTATCATAGAGCCTCCAAGCAATAGAGTCCATGGAGACATTTACACAAATGTTGCTATGGTGCTTGCAAAGCATGAAAAGAAGAATCCCATTGAAATTGCGGAGGTTTTAGCCAAAGAATTTGAACTTTTTGATGAAGTTGCAAAAGTGGAAATAGCAGGCTCTGGTTTCATCAACATGCACTTAAAAATAGAAGTGTGGCATGGAATTTTAAAACAAATAAATGAGCTAAAAACAGAGTTTGGCACCCTAGATATAGGGAACAATCAGGCCATCAATGTTGAATTTGTATCTGCAAATCCAACTGGTCCACTGCATATTGGTCATGCAAGAGGGGCAGTATTTGGTGACGTTCTGGCAAATTTATTGAAAAAAGTTGGTTATAAAGTTACTAAGGAATACTATATTAATGATGCTGGAGCACAGATAGATACGCTAATTCGGTCAGTGTATTTGCGATATAAAGAAGCTCTGGGAGAAAAAATTAGTGTTGAAAAAGGTTTATACCCAGGTGAATATTTAAAACCGATAGGGGAGGGGCTGGCCAAAAAATATGGCGCAGAGCTTCTAGAAAAGCGAGATAATCAAGTGATTAGAGACTATACTTTAAGTTCTATCTTAGAAATTATAAAGGAAGACATGAACTCACTTGGAGTAAATCATGATGTTTTTACTTCAGAGTATGAGCTACAAAAAAGTGGCAAAATTGAAGAGAGTATAAAGATATTGTCTGACAAGGGTCTAGTGTATGAAGGGTACCTGGAGAAACCAAAAGGCAAAGAAAGTGAAAATTGGACTTCCAGAAAAGAGATGCTATTTCGCTCTACAAAATTTGGTGATGACGTTGACCGTGCATTGAAGAAAGAGGACGGCAGTTGGACTTATTTTGCCTCGGATATCGCTTACCATTTTGATAAGATATCGCGTGGTTTTAACAATATGATCGTAGAGCTTGGTAGTGACCACGGCGGTTATGTCAAAAGACTCAAAGCAGTCGTCTCTGCGCTCAGTGATGATCAAGCAAAAATAGAGGTAAAACTGCATAATATTGTGAATTTTTTCGAGAACGGCAAACCTGTTAAGATGTCCAAAAGATCAGGAAATTTCCTAACAGCAAGAGATGTAGTGGAAGAAGTTGGTAGGGACATAACTCGTTTTATAATGCTAACACGCAAGAATGATATGGTCTTGGACTTTGATTTTGCTAAAGTTAAAGAACAGTCAAAAGACAACCCTATTTTTTACGTGCAATATGCGCATGCTCGTGCTCATTCGTTAATGCGTAATGCTCCAAAAGAGCTCCCAACAGCAGATCCTTCACTTTTAAGGACAGGTGGAGAGCTCTTCCTCATAAAAACCTTAGCAAAGTGGCCAGATGTGGTAGAAATTGCAGCAAGGCTTTGTGAGCCACACAGAATTACTTTCTACTTACTTGAAGTTGCAGAAGCGTTTCACGTTTTATGGGGGTATGGCAAGAGTGATTTAAACATGCGTTTCATACTGGAAGACAACTTAAACCTCACCGCTGCAAGAATGTTTCTCGTGCAGGCCTTAGCACACGTCATTGCTTCTGGACTTTCTATCTTCAATATAGAGCCTTTGGAAGAGATGAGTTGAATTTTTTATGCAAGATTGTTTTTTCAACGAATAGAGAAGTTGACAAAATTAAGTAAAAATGTTATGGTTTATAGTAGTATTCTCTGGTTAATATATGGCTCACAGTCAAAAAAAGCTCAATGTTAATGTAAGTTTTGACAGTAAATTGGCTCAGTATCTTACAGAAATGGCAGAGACTCAAAATAAAACTATTCCTGAAGTTTTAGTAGATTTAGTGGAAGAAGAGTTCGAAGAAGATGTAGAG
>NZ_AWUH01000103.1:0-2230 GCF_000689175.1 Wolbachia endosymbiont of Glossina morsitans morsitans
TCCTATTAATAAAGGTCTAGTAGATCTTCTAATAGAAAAAGCAAAAGCTGATGTTAACACAGTGGGTGCAGATGGAATGACTCCAATATCTAAGGCTGTTGAACGTGGCGATTTAGAGACATTCGAAGCTCTAGTGAAAAACGGGGCTAATGTTAACATACAGGTATATGGAATGTCTCTATTAAAGTGGGCTGAGGACCATAAGTCAATAAACAAAGAAAATATGGAAAAGATAATAGATGTTCTAAAGGCTCCTTCAAAAGGAAAGGAACAAAACCGTGAGTCTACTGGCAAACAAACCCCAGTAAATGGTAGCAACAAAAACCCAGCAAAGAACGATAACACCTTCTTGAGTAAACACAAAGGGAAGATTGCTCTAGGCGTTGTTGGACTATGCGTAGTTGGTGCTATTGCAGCCTATGTGCTGGCATATCCTGTAGTTGCATTAGTTTTAGAAGTTTCAGCAGTTTCAGCATGGGCTGTACTAGCTTATATTGGAGGAGTTTGTGAGAAATCAGAAAGTCCAAATACGAAAAGTTTGAACCCGGTTGTTTCTGGGTGTTGCAACAACGCAGAACTGCCTAATCAGTAATCCATTGTCATCCCAGCGCGCCGCGCAGGGTCTGACTACGCTAGAACAAAGGATATAAAAGAAACGTTGCCGTCACGTTATATCATAAACCTTTGCTGAAGCTTTCTTTATATCTTCACTTGAAAGTGGAATTAGACCAAGCCTAGATAGGTACCCATCTTCAATGCCGATCGAATCTATAATATCTTTTATGAATTCTCTTAATCCATCAACATTATCCAGGTGTTCTTTCTTTATATAAAGGTATAGAGGTCTTGCTAATATATATTTTCCCGATGATATATTTTCGTAAGTTGGCTCAATTCCTGCAATTGTGCTCCCTTGTATTTTATCTTGATTCCTCATTAAAAAGCTAAAACTAAATATCCCTAAAGCGTTCTTGTTACTTTTCAATTTTTGTATTATTATGTTTTCATTAATTCCAACTTCTATATACCTCCCGTCATCCCTTATATTACCACATGCTTGCTTTCTTTCTTCCTGATCTTTATAATTCTCTTTGAAAATTCTCGAGTTCATGCATGAATATTGATCAAGCATAATAGAATTAACCAAAGTTTCGTATGTGCCTGTATTTTGATGTGGACCATAAATTTCAATTTCTGTTTTTGGTAAGGCTTGATTTACATCAGACCAAAACTTCTTATTATTTTTTACTAATTTATCATTTTCTTGAGAATATGCAGATAAAGTTTCAAATAAGTCCTTCTTTGTGAAATCAAATCTATGGCTTTGATTTGAATTTGCAATGACAATTCCATCATAGCCAATGATGATCTCTATCACTTCATTAATTTTATTTCTTTTACATAGTTCTCTTTCTACTTCCTTCATAGGGCGAGATGAAGTGGTGATGTCTGGAGTGTCTTCCCCTATTCCTGAGCAAAACATTTTAAATCCTGATCCGCTTCCTATTGATTCCACAACTGGAGTCTTAAAAGGGAATACACGATTGAACTCCTCGGCTATAAACGAGATAAAAGGAAAAACAGTTGAAGATCCAACAATTCTGATATATTTCCTGGCATCAGCATTTGACGGCGGCGTGAATAATACGAATACAAAAATCAGGAGAAAGTTTCTAAGCATTATTTTTAGTTAAGAACATAAATCTAATTATTGTAACAAAACATCAAACTGAAAAGTTTTAATTGCATGACAAAAGCTACAGTTTACATTTAAATTTTATTTTATATTATTGTAAGTATTACACAACTTTAAGGAACAGTTATGGCAGTTATGCCAGATAAATGGATAAGAGAAAAAGCTGAAAACTTTGGAATGATAGAGCCTTTTGTGAATCACAAAAGCAGCAAAGGTGTTATATCTTTCGGACTATCATCTTACGGTTACGATGCAAGAGTGGATAATAAATTTAAAATTTTTACTAACGTTAATTCAACCATCGTGGACCCTAAAAATTTTTCTGAGAATAGTTTTATAGATAAAGAAACAGACGTATGCATAATTCCACCAAATAGCTTTGTGCTTGCAAGTACAGTGGAATATTTTCGTATACCAAGGAATGTACTGGTCATTTGTGTTGGTAAATCAACTTACGCAAGATGTGGAATTACAGTAAACGTTACTCCCTTAGAACCTGGATGGGAAGGTCATGTCACACTCGAATTCTCAAAC
>NZ_AWUH01000104.1:0-1625 GCF_000689175.1 Wolbachia endosymbiont of Glossina morsitans morsitans
ATATTGTATATGCTTATTCTTAAGTTAAGAGGTAATTTATGGATTTAAGTAAAATAACAGCAGGACCAAATGCGGTGAATGTGGTAATTGAAATAAGTGCAAATGCTGAGCCTGTAAAGTATGAATTTAATAAAGAGCTTGGGTTGTTACAAGTTGACAGATTTTTATCTACCTCAATGACTTATCCTTGCAATTATGGGTTTGTACCAAATACCTGCGCAGGTGATGGTGATCCTGTGGATGTTTTGGTGCTAACTCAGTTTCCCTTAGCATCTAGTGTTTTAATATCGGTGCGTCCGATAGGCGCATTACTCACTAAAGATGAAAAAGGAGAAGATGAGAAAATATTAGCTGTGCCTGTTTCCAGTGTTGATAGCTATTATGACAATATAAAGGACTATTCTGACTTATCTAAAAGCCTACTAGATAAAATTACTCATTTCTTTTCTCATTATAAAGATCTAGAAAAGGGAAAAACGGTAGCAGTTGGAGAATGGGTTGGTGTGGAAGAAGTAAAGAAAATCATTGAAAAAAGCAGAAATTAGTTTTTATTGATTTATAGCTAAAGTGGCTTAGGTTTGCCCACAATTGAAAAACAACAAATTCGTCATTCCGCTACTTGTTAGCGGAATCTATACCGCGCACAACTGTACGAACATTGCAATATGGCACATAGTAAACGATGTCATTCCAGTGCGTGACACTGGGATGACAAAAAAGGGAGCACTGGAATTTTTGTTTCAGCATTAGCCATGCATCTGAACAGATACAAATATTGCAATTAAAAGCATTAGACAGGTGGTAGAGGTCTTGGTATTATATAATCTTTAGGTTCTAAATTTGGAAGGGTGGCCGAGCGGCTGAAGGCGGCGGTTTGCTAAACCGTTATACGACCCAAAAGTCGTATCGAGGGTTCGAATCCCTCTCCTTCCGTATACTGTTTTTAGCACGGTCTAAATTCGCTATGTTAGCATGTTCTTAGCCTATTTACCAGCGTACCTGATTTTGTTGCAATGGTTTTTATTTCCATTGTCACTGAGATCACTATTAAAAAGTTGGCTAGCATTGACTCAGTATTTATTATAGAATTGGTTATTAACTTTACTTGTATGTATAAAATACTAATTTTACTGTTGATAGTGTTGCCACTTAGGTTGCTTGCAACCGAGATTGAAATTGTTGCAGATGTAAATGGCGAGCCAATTTCAAATTTAGACATCGAAAAACGCATCAACATTATAAATTCATTGTTTGGCACTCAAAGTGTTAATCAAAAAGAAGCAAAACCTCAAATTCTTAGGGAGCTAATAGACGAAATTATCATTACCAATGAAGCGCAGAGGCTGGATATAAAATTGAGCAACGAGGAGTTAGATAATGCTGTCATGTTATTTTTAACCCAAAGTTTTAAACTTAAGGCTAATGAAGTTGATCAATACATAGAGAAGCATAATATAGATCTTGGTATTTTAAGAAAACAAATAAAATGTCAGTTACTGTGGAGCAAAATTATTGAAGTAAGAATTGTGCCATTTATTAATATAAGCGATAAAGAAGTAGATGATGTAAAAAGGCAAACAGAAAAGCCGGATTATCTTATCACGTTCCAAGAGTTTATAATTCCT
>NZ_AWUH01000105.1:0-4152 GCF_000689175.1 Wolbachia endosymbiont of Glossina morsitans morsitans
TATCTGCATTAGTAGTTAGTGCAGTTATATCTATACCCATACTAAAACCTCAATATTAAAAGCTATTTAAGTTGTCAGCACTAAACTAACAACCAAGAAGTTTGACTTTTAAATTGAGCTAAACGTTGTATATGTGATCAAAATATAGGTGGAAAGGCAGAAAATTAATTTCTGTGAGAAAATTTGCCGTCATAGTTAAACCTCACTTGAACAGTTGTCTACTATTTTTAACCATTTTGTCTTAAAAAATAATAAATATAGCTAAACTGCGAAACGTGCTATTGGCTAAAATAGGATAAGAAACTATAGCCGCAAATATCCAAATTGATGTTTTTATCAGTCTTCCAGACTTGGTTTTTCTTTTAGTTTTTTAAGTCTTTCTTTATTTAGTATGGAGCTTATCTCTTCTACACTTTTATCAATATCATCATTGATTATTACATAATCATATTTATCACGTTTGCTTATCTCTTTTTGAGCTTCGGCTAATCTGCGCTCTATTTCGCTTGCATCATCACTATTACGCTTTTGCAAACGCAACCTAAGCTCTTCCATTGAAGGGGGAAGTATAAAAACACTCACAACTTTTTTTCTCATGAGCTTGAATAAGTGAAATGCTCCTTGCCAGTCTATGCTTAGTAAAACGCTTATTCCACTGCTCAGGTTTTGCTCTATAAAATCTCTTGGTATACCATAAAAATTCTCAAAAACTTTGGCGTATTCAAGCATCTGACCAGCTTCGCATAACTCGTGAAATTTTTCTTCGGTAACGAAAAAATAGTCTTTTCCATTTATTTCGCCGGGGCGAGGCTTGCGTGTAGTCATAGAAACAGACCTAACTAAATTAGTTGATTGCTCAAGTAATTTTGCTGATATAGTAGTTTTTTCCAGCTCCAGAAGGGGAGGATAGAACCAATAATACGCCCTCACTTTTTACGGTCATTTTTCTTTGCATTTTTTAACATGGTGCTTTTTGGATCAGAGTTTAAAAAGCTAGAACCTTCTAAATTAGAATTTGATAAGTTGGTGCCAATAAGAGAAGAGTTATCAAAGACAGTATAGCGCAAATCGGTTTTTTCAAAATTTGCCTTATTCAAATTAACGCTTACAAACTTTGCTCTACTCAATGTTGAATTAGAAAAATCAGCATTTTCTAAATTCATATCCTTAAATTCAAAGTAAGAATAATTTACATTAAATTTTTCACCCTGTGATATTTTCTCTTGCAAATCTTCAATTGAAGTTATAGCATTTTCTGAACCTGTGAGTTTCTCCTGCCCTTGATTGTCAATCAAAATTGAATTATCAAATTTGCAACCTGTTAAGTGAACATCAGCAACTGAACTTTTATATATGCTTGAAGAGTGAAAAGACATATCACTAATTGTTGAATTACTCAAATTGCTAAGAAAAAAGCTAGTTTTCCTAAAGGCATTAGCGTGAAGCAAAGAAGATCTGAAATCGCTTTCAATAAAATTTGAATTAGTTACTTTTAAATTGGACCAGCTCGAATTATCAGCTAATAAATTAAAGAATGTTGAATTTTCTATTTCACCGGAATCAATATTATGGCGAGAAAGTGTACTGTTATAAACTTGAGAGTCTTGGATTTTTATCTTATACATTGAAGTTGTAGAAAGGTCTGAATCTTCTATCTTCGCAGAGGTGAATAGTGAATGGTCAAAAAATGAGCCATTCATGTTAGAATTCGCAACTTTAGTATTATGAAACTTTCCGTGACGAATGTCAGCATTAGAGACATTAACTTGATGCAGTTCACTAAAACTAAAATCAATATTGGATAAATCAGCATCCTGAAGATTTGCTTCAGAAACATATGTATGCTTTATCTTGGAACCATTTAGTATAGATTGAACAAAACTTGAATTATCGTCATTCACATAGGAAATTTGTGTGTTGCTTAAATTAGTTTCGTCGAAGTTACTGTTAATTATGATAGAAGAATTAAGGTAGGCAGCGGAAAGATTGCTACCTGTAAAGTCTGATTCTTTTAACTCTGCACCATATATGTTAGCATTTTTTAATGAAGAAAATTGTATCTTTAATTTATATGCATCCACTCCAAAGAAACTTGCATTATCAAGGTTGTTTTTCTGCATAACAGTATCGTTTATTTCACTATCACTAAAATTTACGTGGCTAACATTCGAGTTTGATAAGTTGGAGAAATTCATTTTCACATTCGAGAAATTAGTATGCAAACCAATTACGTTGTGCATACTCACTTTTTTGAGATCGGAACTGATAAAATCAGCATAACTAACATTAGACTGATCAAATACGATATCTGTTAAGTTTGCAGAAACAAATTTTGTAAAACTCAAATTTGTACCTTTTATTTTAATGCCATGTAAATTAGCATTGGAGAAATTAGCACCACGTAAATCAACATCAATGAAAGACACATCGGATAAATCGGTGTTAGAAAAATCAGCACCAATCAGACTTACTCCATCAAAAACAGATTTACTTAGGTACAGTTGGTTAAAATTAGCTCCATTTAAGTTAGAACCAAAACCTTTCTTAAAATCTTCTGGCACGCCCTCTTTGTGGCACTGCACCAAAAATTCAGCAAAGTCTTTTTTACTGTAAGATACGTATTTTGCATCACGCAAAGCGTTTAAAAAATCACTAATCTGATTTTTTTCATCATTTGTTTCGTTTCCATAACATAAATGACCAACTAAAATTAATATCAAAAATCTAATCATCTTGCTTATCGCACTGTATTTCTTTCGTTTTCACAGCCCAATCGTACATTGCTGAGCTTTCTTTATTGTCTATTTTTCTATCCTCCAAAAGATGTGGCATCATTTCGGCAATCGCATTTATTATATTGATCTGCTTTTTTTCGATTGCTATATCAATTGGGGATTGAAAATTATTGTTAACTACTCTAAGATCAGCACCTTGTAATAAGAGAAAGCGCACTATGTCTACCTCACCTTGTTTAACTGAATAAATGAGAGGAGTATCACCCAATTTATTTCTAAACCTTAGTATCTCTTGAATTGTTAATCCAATTTTTTCTAGCTTACTTATTACTCCTCTTAAGCAAGTTAAGTTGTTCTTCTTAATGCAGTAAAAAAATTGCTTACTGTAATCATCAATAAACACAGTTGTAGGAAGATGCTCATTAAGGCTATCATATTGTCGTTTATATATTGACTTGCTTTGTATGTCTTTATGACCCCATTCTTTTATTGGTTCTCTGTTTAGCTTTGTCCATTTTTGTAAACTTTTCTTTTCACTTTGCTCTTCTTCATCTTTTTTAGTTATAGGTTTTACTCTATTGCGGTCCTTGGAATTACTGTTTGTTTCTTTCACTTTTTTTTCTTCAGACTGATTCTCTACTTTTTCTTTTCCCTCTAATAACTGACTCGCATCACTTTTTGAAAGTTCATTATCTTTTATATCAATCTTCTGATCAGCTTGTAGATTTTTTTGCGGGTTAGCTGTATTCTCATTTAAATCAGCACTTAAAGGCAAAGGCTCTGGTTTCAAATCTTTATTCACTTCTTTATTGGCCACATTTGGTAAATTTTGAGCAAATTTGTCTGTGCTTCCTTCTAGCTGGTCATTTGGCAAATCTTTATCAATCCTTTCACCTTCACTTATAGTTTTTTCAACCACGAAAGCTTTGTTCTCGTTGTGTTGCAGTTTCTCTTTATCGGTAGTGCCGTCTAACCTTTTGCTCTCAGCCTCTTGTGTTTGTTTAGCATCGACGTTGCTTTTTAACTCATCTTTTTGATTTGTGCTATCTTGCTTCCTTACACCTACATTTTCGTTCTTATGAACTGATTCAATTTTCTTTTCTTCAAATTGCTCTACAGCAAATAGGCTCAGTGATCCGAATACAACAGCTAATAATATAAAATATAAAATATTTTTCATAAATATCCCAAGCATAAGCCTAATTAAAATGATACTATAATCAAATGATTAATCTACAGTAAAAAATGCCTTAGGACTTAATTTATAAAAAAACAATAGATTTTTTGTATCTGTTCAGGGGCATCGCAAATATTGAAGCAAAGTGGTCAGTGCTTACTGTACGAACATTGTGATTTGAGAGCAATCTCCGCTAGGGGGGATGTCATCCCAGTGCCCAGACACTGGGGATCCAGAAAA
>NZ_AWUH01000106.1:0-5961 GCF_000689175.1 Wolbachia endosymbiont of Glossina morsitans morsitans
TGAGCTGATGAGCTAAAGGTAGTTGTCTTACGCTAAAACCAACGTTTTTAGTTAAGTTGTCAAGCACTGGGATGACAAGAAAGAGAGCACTGGAATGACATCGTTTACTATGTACCATATTCCAATATTCGTACAGCTGTGGGAAACATCTATGGATGCCATTCCTATTACCTTATTTCCATTTTTATTTCATTTTCAAAGGAGGCTATTATGTCACTTACCGATATCGCTCACCGTATCAATGAACTCGCTTCATCATGGGAGCAATTTAAATTAATAAATGATCGCAAACTAAAAGAAATTGAAAGCAAAGGCCGTGCTGATTCTGCAACAATTGAGCAGCTATGCAAGGTAAATAATGCCATTCCAGGGTTTTGGCGATTTGTAAACCCCGTGTACACGAAAAATGTGACAGCCCATAAACTTGCGTGGTTCCTTCTATGATCTTTTCGTATACTTAAGGCTTATTTTTGATTATCATAAGTTTTTAATTATTCCACAAAGCTTTATGGGAATATTTTTATATAAAGACGACTTGCCAGCTAGTTCAATACCAGATGATATAAGGTCTATAGCTGTTGATACCGAGGCAATGGGGCTACTTCATAGCAGAGATAGATTATGCCTTGTGCAGCTCTCTTTTAATGATGGTAATGCTCACTTAGTTCAACTTAAGAACGATTATACAGCGCCAAATTTAAGAAAAATATTAGAGGATAAAAATATAACTAAAATATTTCACTTCGCGCGATTCGATGTGAGCATAATACGTTATTACTTGGAAACTTGGGCGCTTCCGTGCTATTGCACAAAAATAGCTTCACGTTTGATTCGCACCTACACAGATAATCATAGCTTAAAAGAGTTGTGCTTAGAGCTGCTTGATACCAAACTAAATAAGCAACAGCAATCTTCTGATTGGGGAAATGAAAATTTAACAGACAAACAAAAAAGTTATGCTGCATCTGATGTTTTGTATCTCCATAGGATAAAGGAAAAGCTAGACTTAATGCTGGAACGTGAAAATAGAAAAGAATTGGCCCAAAAGTGTTTTGAATTTCTTCCTACTTGTATTGAGTTAGACTTAATGGATTGGGAAAACGTGGATATCTTTAACCACCAGATGTAATAGAAGTTTTTTGTTTGTGCAAAACACTTTTAGGGCAATTTTTCAAGCTCTGCGGTAAGAATTTAGTTGATTAGTTGCTAATTGATGCGCTATATTTTACAGAAATTTAGGTATTTTATGAGTGATGATATAACATCGGTAAATGATCAAAATTTCAAATCTGAAGTCACTGACTATAAAGGGTTCGTGCTGGTAGATTTTTGGGCAGAATGGTGCGGGCCATGCAAAAGTCTAATGCCACGTATAGAACAATTGGTTAAGGATAGAAAGGGCAAGATTAAGATCTGCAAATTCGATATAGGTGGAGAAACTGAAGTGCCAAGTAAGTATGGGGTTCAATCTATACCTACTTTGATTATATTTCAAGATGGTAAGGAGATTGCACGCAAAATTGGTGCAACAAATGATTTGCTAAGTTGGGTTGATAGTGAAATAAGCTAATAGACAAATTTGCTTTTGTGTGTATTATAAATATTGATAAAAGGGATTGTAGCTCAGTCGGTTAGAGCAGTTCGCTCATAACGAATTGGCCGTAGGTTCGAGTCCTACCAATCCCACCATTGTTAGCATGATCGTAACAATGAGAAAACTATAGTATATGAATTATATGTTGATATAATAGAGGAAATAATGAAATTTACTAAGTCTCTAAATAACAAGTTAGATGAATTGCACTTACTAAATCATCCATTCTACCAGTCATGGAATACAGGAAGCTTAAGCTTGCAAGCTTTACAAACCTATGCTAAAGAATATTATCACCACGTTGCTGCGTTTCCTCGTTACATCAGTGGTATACGTTTTCTGTGCCCAGATCTAAAAATGCAACAGGTTTTACTTGGTAATTTAATAGAAGAGGAACAAGGTGATGAAAATCATCCAGAGTTATGGAAACGTTTTGCTGAAGGGCTTGGCGTTGCGCGATCTGATCTTCGTGAAAGTGTACAGATTAAGGAGACACAAGAATTAATTGATGGTTACTTTGACATTGTAAGATCAGGTTTTGCAGCAGGTCTTGGAGCCTTGTACGCTTACGAACGTCAAACTCCAGAGGTTTCCAAGTCTAAAATTGAAGGTTTAAAAAAACACTATTCAATAAGTGATGAGCGTTCTCTTCAATTTTTTACGGTCCATATGCATGCTGATGAATGGCATTCTGAGGAATGTGCAAATCTTATTGAAGATCTAGATGAAAAAGAGCAAGATAAAGTTATGCAGGGTGCTCAAAAGGGAGCAAGGCTCTTGTGGGGTTTTCTTGATGGAATGATGAATGCTAGCGTGTGTTAGTAGTTGTAAGTAGCTTAAACTCAGTGATGTTGGAATGCAATGTCTGCATGTAATCTTCTTATATCTGACTTACGGCTTTGGGTTCATTTAGGCTATAGTGCAGAAGAGAAGTATCATTCTCAATTAGTTAGTGTTAACATTGATTTTACCTTTAAATCCCCCCTTTAGGACTTACAACTGACCGGCTTGAGGATACTATATGCTACTTGGAGGTAGTTCAGAGTATTCAATCTCTCGTTCAAAGCAAGCAATTCAACTTAATCGAGCATTTAACTCATGATATATACAGGACCATTAATAACCTTGTGATGCAAAAAAATCTTATTATTTCTTCTATAGGCGTAACTATTCACAAAGTTGCACCACCTGTCCCCAGTGCGCATGGAAGTGTTTTCTTTACTTATCGTAATGCGTTGCAAGAATGATTTACATTTCTATTGGCTCAAATATGGGGAATCGCTTTTCCCATTTACAAAAGGCTGCTCAGTTACTGCAGGAACGCTATTTTAAAAATTTAAAATCTTCAATTATTCTGGAAACTAAGGCTATTTTACCAAATGATGCTCCACCTGGGTGGGACAGGCCATTTCTAAATATGCTTGTGTTTGGAAGTTGTTCTTCTTCTCCTGAAGAGCTGTTAAAGAGCCTTAAACAAATTGAATGTGACATTGGCCGTCTGCAGGTCTATGAAAAATGGGCACCTCCCGTTATTGATTTGGATATTTTGTTATGGGATGACCTGACACTTGATACACCCTACCTTAAGATTCCTCACCCAGAATTGATAAACAGACCATTTTTGCTTCACTTGATGGCAATGCTGAGTCCCATGGCAGTAGTTAACAAAACGTTTGGTACTGTTAACCCTAACATTAAGGATTGCTTTTTAAGGAGTTTTACGCTTTCACCAGAGCTTATAGGTATTGTCAATATTACTCCTGATTCATTTCCAGATGGTGGTCTTTATTATGATGCAGATCAAGCAACAAAGCAGGCACTGCGGCTGTTATCAGATGGTGCAAGCATAGTTGAAGTTGGTGCTCAATCAACAAGACCTGGCTCCTCAATACAAACTCCAAAAGCAGAATATGCACGCTTAAAACCAGTGCTTGATGACCTTAATCAATATATGAAAGTTGGTGACATTAAAGTCAGCATTGATAGTTTCTGGCCAGATGTTATTTTGAATGTTTTGGAGCACTACAACATTGCCTGGGTAAACGATCAGAAGGGAGATCTAGATGATAATACCTTAAAAGCGATTGCTAGCAGTGGATGTAGTATCGTTATTATGCATTCACTCTCCATACCACCACATAGTGACAACATTATCCCAAGTGACATTGATCCAATTGATACCATAAGTAATTGGGCAGAAAGGAACATTAATAGATTACTAGCTCTAGGTTTTGATCAAAGCTCGATCATTATTGATCCTGGTATTGGTTTTGGCAAATCTATGTACCAGAATATCCAGATTTTACGCGGTATAGAAACGTTATAAAATTTTGGCTGCAAAGTTCTGGTTGGTCATTCTAGAAAGTCATTTATTTCTTCTTTTTCTACAGAACCTGTCTTTAACCGAGATTTAGAAACAATTGCTTTATCATCTGCATTGAACAACAAGGTTGATTTCCTTCGAGTGCATAATGTGCGTGATCACATGCGACTCTTTGTAGCTCAAGCTGCTTTAGAGGGATGCTAGTTATCGGAATTATGGCTGTTGATCCCAAGGGGGTAATTGGAATAAATAATGGATTGCCCTGGCATTATCCAAGTGAATTAGATCATTTTCGTCAGGTGACTGACAAACAAGTTATTGTTATGGGAAGAAAAACATTTGAAATTATGCCTCAAAACATATTGAAGGATCGTATCCCTGTTGTTTTTTCTCGTAACAAATTAAATTCTTGTTTTAACAGAGGAGTAAAATGCACTATTATTTCTTCTATGCAAGAGTTTTTGTCAATCCAAAGTAGTTCTAAAGTCTTCATGATTGGTGGAGCACAAATAGCGCACCTTTTTTTGGAGTATGATCTAATTTCAGAGTTTATCATAACAGAAATTCACAGACTTTATAAAGGTGATGTATATTTCAACTTAACACTTCTTGATGGATGGTATAAAACCGCTCTTGCTCAAACAAAAGATTATACTAAATGCAAGCTGACACGTTAATATGCATGTTGAGGCAATTTATACCCACCGCATTGAATGTGGAGAAGTATTAGAGCAGGTTCTTGATCGCTATGTTTCAGAGTTGCTAAGAGAGGAAGTTGTTCTTGCTATCACATCAAAAATAATTTCTATTTGTCAAAAACAAGTGGTTTGCAAAACTGCTTGTTCTAAAGAAGAGCTAATCAAAAGAGAAGCTGATGCAATTGTTGATGTAGACCATAATTCTTACGGCATCTATTTAACAATCAAAGACAATATCTTAATTCCATCTGCTGGTATTGATGAATCAAATGGTAATGAAATGTATATTTTATACCCAAAGGATGTTCAGAAAACAGCTCTATCAATATGGAACAATCTCAAGACAAAACACTGCATAAAACATCTTGGTATTTTGATTACAGATAGTAACATAACACCTATGCGCCTTGGGGTTACGGGCGTTGCTCTTGGTTGGTGTGGATTTGAACCACTTTATTCCTATATAGGCAAGCCAGATCTTTACAATCAACCACTGCAAGTAACACAAGTCAATCTTCTTGATGCACTGGCAACATCTGCTGTTTTAGTTATGGGAGAAGGGGCAGAGCAACCACCGATGGCAATAATTAGTGGTGCACCAAAGGTTCACTTTCTTACTCATCCGCCAACTACAGAAGGAGAAAAAAGTGTGAAGATATCTATGGAAGAGGACCTCTCCTCATGCGAGCCCGCTGGTTAAAGAGTTAAAGAGGAACTTAAAAATTTGCTATTAGACTTCTTAGAGGTTGTCCACAAACCAAGGAATACGTAGTATATAAAGAAAGAATATTGAGGTAAGAGATGAGGAAAAAATATCCAACAGATTTAAGTAAAAGGGAGAATAGAAAAACACTTCAGAGTGTCGTACAAGAAAGAAGGAAGGCCACCAAAATACAGTAAGTGTGAGATAGTAAATGCAACTCTATATACTGCGCACAGGATGTCAATGGCGCTATTTACCACATGATTTTCCGCCGTGGAAGGCTGTGCATGAACAGTTTAGAAGATGGAAAAAGCAGGGAATTTTTGAGAAAATGAACTATGATATCACTAAATATAGTAGGTCAAAAATGGGAAGCCGAGCGCATGCATAGTGGACAGTCAATCGGTAAAAACCACGGAAAAAGGGGGGTCAAAGGTTATGATGGTGCGAAAAAGGTAAAGGGGAGAAAAAGACATATAATCACAGATACTCAAGGATTTGTGCTTGGTTGCTGTGTAGGAGCTGCAAGCGAAAATGACAGAGATGGGGTGAAGATGGCATTGGACAATATGAAGGAAAAATACAGCAATATTAAGAAAATGTGGGCTGATGTGGGATACCAAGGAAAAGATTTAAAGGATTA
>NZ_AWUH01000107.1:0-1173 GCF_000689175.1 Wolbachia endosymbiont of Glossina morsitans morsitans
GCAGGCCCAATAGTTATAGGTCAGGCGTGCGAGTTTGATTATTCCGGAACGCAAAGCTGTAAAGTATTTAAAAGTGAAGGTTATAAAGTCATTTTGGTTAACTCCAACCCCGCAACTATAATGACAGATCCTGAATTCTCTGATGCAACTTATATTGAGCCGGTACTGCCTGAAATCATAGAGAAAATTATAATTAAGGAGAGGCCAGACGCAATATTGCCAACAATGGGCGGGCAAACAGCACTCAATTGCGCAATAAAACTTGCAGATGATGGAGTGTTAGACAAATACAACGTAGAATTAATAGGGGTAAATAGAGAAGCAATAAAAAAAGACAGAGGATAGAGAGTTATTCCGTCAGTCCATGGATAGAATAGGACTGAAATATCCCAAAAGTATCATTATAAAAAATCAAGAACAAATAAAAAAGGCTTTGGACTACGTTGGATTACCAGCAATCATCCGTTCATCATTCACTCTTGGTGGCGCAGGTAGTGGCATAGCATATAATAAAGAGGAGTTTTTCAATATCGCAGAAAGTGCTCTCAAAATTTCGCCAATAAATGAAGTTCAGATAGATGAATCAATTATCGGCTGGAAAGAGTATGAAATGGAAGTTATCCGCGATTGTAAAGATAACTGCATAATAGTCTGTTCGATAGAAAATGTTGATCCAATGGGAGTGCACACCGGAGATAGTATTACGGTTGCTCCTGCTTTGACTCTGCGTGATGCTGAATATCAACAAATGAGAAATGCATCTATAGCAGTGCTGAGGGAAATTGACGTTAGTGCCGGTGGTGCAAATGTTCAGTTTGCAGTGAACCCTAAAGAAGGTGGAAGCCTCGTTGTAATTGAAATGAATCCAAGGGTTTCTCGCTCCTCTGCACTTGCTTCGAAAGCAACAGGCTATCCTATTGCAAAAGTTGTAACTAAACTTGCTATTGGCTATTCGCTCGATGAAATACGTAATGACTGCGCTCCAGTTATACCTGCTGCATTTGAACCAGTGATTGATTATATCGTCACTAAAAATTCCTCGTTTTTGAATTTTGAGAAATTTTAAGGGGACGAATTGTGAATTATCAACCTCCATGAAATCGGTGGGAGAAGTAATGTCTATAGGCCGCACTTTTAATGAGTCGCTGCAGAAAGCTTTTCGCTCGCTTGAAA
>NZ_AWUH01000108.1:0-4922 GCF_000689175.1 Wolbachia endosymbiont of Glossina morsitans morsitans
AAAAAGCATTAGCACTGAGCTAAATCTTGAAAATTGCAGCCACGGAAGAAATGCTTGAAATAGCAAAAAAGGTAAAACCCTATTCGATTAGTATAGTACCAGAAAAAGAGAAGAATTAACAACCGAAGGTGGCCTGGATATCGTGAATATGCACAGTAAACTTTCTAGTATAATAGAGGAAATGCATAGCTCTAGCATAAAAGTCTCACTGTTTATCGATCCAAATATTGATCAACTAAAATATCTTGAAAAGCTAGGGACAAAACCTGACATAATAGAAATTCACACAGGGGATTACTGTGATAATCCATCAGAAAAAAGTTACAGTTAATTACTAATGCTGCAGAGTACGTCAATAAATTAGGAATAGAATGCCACGCAGGACATGGCATAACTTATAAACACGCTAAGAAGATGACAAGAATACCTCACATCTCAGCTCTTAACACAGGCCACTATTTAATTAGCGAAGCTGTATTTTACGGCTTACACAGCGTAGTAAAAACAATGAAAATGACAATGTCTAACTAACTGCTGCTTTTTCCTTCTCATTTAAAATACTTAAAAGAGTTTGGCTTGCTTTAAATTTTACCCTTGTCTTTTTAGGAACAGTCATGATCTGACCACTTTGGGGGTTACGACATTGTTTTTCCTGACTGATAGCAGTAGAAAATGTTCCTATTCCATGCAAACGTATTTCACCTTTCCCATGCAGCTCATTCTTTATTATTTTAATAAACGCATCATGAATCTTGCTCAAATCAGATTTTGTTATATCTATATTCTGACTAGAACAATCTTCCTTTAATTGTTTTATTATATCTTCTTTACTCATAAATTACCTTAATGTTGAAAAAATCACATAAATAGCATATTATGTTGACACCGATAGTCAACTAAATTCATCACAAAAATAGAGGATATCATACAATTTTTGCAAATATTTGTATAATACTTACAAAAAAACACCCCCTATAAAATAACTATCTCTTAGAAAATTGACACTTTTTCCGAGCTTTATGTTGACCATATTTCTTACGTTCAACAACACGTGAATCTCTAGTTAAGAACTCACCATTACGTAGTATAGAATGCAAATCTTGGCTTACACTACTTAAAGCTCTGCTTATTCCATGAGCTAGAGCACCTGCTTGACCAGATAGCCCTCCACCTTTTACAGTTGCAAATACATCGTATTTATCCAATGTGGAAGTTGCAACAAATGGCATTTTTACTATTTGGCACACTGACTCTCTTTTAAAATAAGAAATTAGATCGCCTTTTTTGTTAACACTAAATTTTCCACTCCCCGGCTTTATCAATACTCTTGCTACAGATTCTTTTCTTCGGCCTGTAGCATATAAACGACCAAGCGAATCAACTGCTGATTCAATTGTCTTTTCTGACCAATCATTGTTATTTATTGTAGAACTCTTCATTTTTACTCCATTACTTTTTATTTTTACGATTCAAAGAGGCGAAATCTATCTTTTCAGGTTGCTGTCCTTGATGCTTATGCTCTGAACCAGAATAAACATACAAATTCTCAAAGCGTCTACGTGCCATAGGCCCATCATCAAGCATCCTTTTCACTGCCATTTCTATTACACGCTCAGGAAATTTGCCATTTAAAATATTATCTGGAGTAGTTTTCTTCAAACCACCAGAATAACCTGTATGCTTATAGTAAATCTTATCTTTAAGCTTCTTTCCGGTGAAATGCACCTTTTCTGCGTTGATAATAATTACATTATCGCCACAATCCATATGAGGTGTATACTCGGGTTTATGCTTTCCGCGTAATAGTGTCGCTACAAATGCTGCAAGCCTCCCTACCACTAATCCTTCTGCATCTATGACAAACCACTTTTTATTGATTTGTTTCTCCTTTAAGAAAAAAGTCTTCATTATTTGATCCAACAATAGTGAGCTATGATATACTTAATTTCTCAATAGTGTCAACAATATTAGTTATTGATTATTAAAGTAATTTATGTTAGTAGTTGGGCTGCGCAACCAACATGCATAGGAATTAGAATGTTTCGATTGATTATCACACTTGCGATCATTTTTAATACTATAAGTTGCTATGCAACCGATGTGGGAGAAGTGATAAGCAAAGCCATCAAAAATAGCTCAAAAATAAAGTCTCAATTTTACCAATATAAAAGCGCAGAAAAACACTATAAATCTTCTGGGTTAGCTGGATTTTTACCTGACATTAATTTGCAATACAATTTCGGTAGTAACTTTAATCTTGATACGTCTGAAAAAAAACTTACATTGCGCCAGAAATTAATCGATGGCGGTGGTACCTTTGCCACATTCAGTCGATCAAGCCATCTTCTCAAAGCAGAAAAGATGCGATTTCGGCGATTAAAACAAGAGCTTGCACTTAATGCTGTGAAAGCATATGTTAATGTTTTACAAAAGACAGAAATGTTAAAGCTCAGAGAACATAAAGAACGCGTTTCTTTGGAACATTTGTCAGCTATGAAAAAACGCTTTTCCCTTGGAGAGGTAACCAATGCTGAAGTTTTGTTAGCAAAAGCAAAATTTTCGTCTTCTATATCCGAAAGAGTTGATGCTGAAGGTAAATTAAAGTTGGTAAATATTGCTTATTACCATTTGATTGGCGAAGATGCTGATGACCTTTCTGAAGCTAATGATAAACTACCTTCTGTTCCAGAGCTAAATGAATGTTTACAGTTAGCAAAAACCAATAATTTGTCTCTAAAAGCAGCAGTTTATCAAAAAAGAGCAGCCGGAATGGAAGTGATTGCTGAGAGCTCCAAGTGGCTTCCTTCTTTAAATCTAAGTGCAAGCAAAAATTTTGGGGAGGATGGTATGAAGGTAGACAAACTATTAGAAAATGTTCATGTAGTTTTTACTCTTGATGTTCCAATCTTTAAGAGAGGAGTTAATGCTTTTGGTGTCAGTAAAGCTAAAATGGATGCAAAAAAATCTACCTACGATTATTATGAAACGGTAAAAAATATAGAACAAGCAGTTGTAAATGCTTGGAATAATGTGTTGACAGCAAAGGCCATTATCAAAGCAAGTCAAGAAGCGGAAAAAGCAGCAGCTCTAGCATTGGAAGGAGTTGAGCAAGAAGTAAACTTAAATTTAAAGAGTACATCTGACCTTTTGGACACTGAAGATGCATTATTTAAAGCACGTTCAGACTTAGTTGAAGCAAAAAGCAATTATGTGATTAGTGTTTACAACTTGCTTTTTATGATAAATAGTATAGACCTCTAAGTTTAATGGTATTAGCACTATGCATGATGAACAAGGCAATCAATCTGTAAAAGATATCCTAGAAGATATAAAAAAAGCTATATCGGGTAAAAACGCGAGTAACGATAAAGCAGAAATAAAGGATGAAAATGATGATGTGCTATACCTTGAGGAAGGGTATCCAGAAGAAATAGAAGAAGATGGCAAAAAAGAAAATAATGAAAAAGAGGACATTGATAATGATGACCAAAGTGAGGAAATGGCTTGCAACAATAACCAATTTAATGGCCATAGCTACAATTCAGAAGAAAAAAAGGATATTTATTTGTACGATAATATCCAGATGAGTAATAACAAAGCGAGTGATAGCGGCTTACAAGCGCAAAATAACGATCATCTAATTTTAAAAGAGAATATGGAAGAGATCAAAGCGTTGCTTGGAAAAATGCAAAACGAATTACAGCACAAACAACAAAAAAAAGCGAACCTTACTGTTGAAGAATTAGTTACATCTCTTTTAAAACCTCAGCTCTCAGAATGGCTGAATAAATATCTACATGCACTGGTAAAAGAAGTAGTTGAAAAAGAGCTTAAAGATGTAATCAATAATAAGTAGGGTGTTAGCAATAAAAACTAGAGTAAAGACGGCTAGAGGCAGAAAACTATCTTCAACAAGGTGGCTACATCGTCATTTGAATGATCAGTATGTGCAAAAAACTAGCAAGGATGGTTATAGGTCACGCTCAGCATATAAGCTGGTAGAAATGGATAACAAATTTAAATTATTCCAAGAAGGGCAAAAAATTATTGATCTTGGTGCTTCTCCTGGTGGATGGTCACAAGTTGCATCTCAGAAAGGTGCAAATGTGGTTGCTCTTGACATAAAACCAATGAACGCAATTAATGGAGTAGAGTTTATACAATGTGATATTATCAATGAGTTTGAAATTTTAAGAGAAAAATTCAAGGATCAAAAATTTGATGTAATTTTATCTGACATGGCGCCCGAATCTTGTGGTTTAAAATCGTTGGATCATATCAGAATTATGCTTTTATGTGAGGCAGCGCTCAATTTTGCAAAGCATTTCTTGAGCCATGGTGGCACGTTTGTAGTAAAAATTTTCCAAGGAGAATCTGATAAAGATTTTTGTAACGAGCTAAAAAAAATGTTTAAAACAGTAAAATACTTTAAACCAAAGTCAAGTAGATCTGAATCTACAGAAATGTATTTGGTAAGTTTAGGCTTTATTGGCAGCAAACCTTCTATATAATATTAATCTAGGTAGTCCGCAGAAACAAAAAACTTGCTTGACAAACCTCGCCAGCCCCCTTATCATGATGGTGAAGCTATTGTATTCGCTTTCGCCAATCTGCAGATTAAAAGGTAAGGATTACTTAATGTATCGGCGTCTTGTGTTCAATTTTTTGCAGTATATAGATACTGTGTGTCTTTACAAAACTTCATCTACATCTAGATTTTTATCTAAATAAGCTGAACGCGCTTATAAAGCGTTACAAGACATCAAAAAATGCCAATACTCGACAGAGATAGTAAAAGACTAGCTAACTCGGGGATTCTTTGTCTTTTTTTCTGCTTAGTAAATTTCTTAAACATTTGCAGCGTAAGTTAGTTGCATTAAAAGCAGCTGAATTTCGCTTGTCAAGCGTTTAAAACATAAAAA
>NZ_AWUH01000109.1:0-1662 GCF_000689175.1 Wolbachia endosymbiont of Glossina morsitans morsitans
ATTACGGTCTGTTCGGATTATTGTAAAAAGAGCTATAATTGTAATATTGTTGGATAATTTGTTTGACAGAAGAGACAGTATCTGGGATCCAGGAAAGTTTGCTTGTGAGCAAGCAAACTAGCATAGAAAGTGGTTACAACATTTTCGATGAGATTATATGCAAAACTGGATCCCAGTGTCACGCACTGGCATGACACCCATTTCTTCCTATAGTTGTCTTTTCTCGTCTACCTTATTTGGCCACTCTGCTGAACAGATACATAACATTTGCTATACAGAAACTCTGCAATACCAAAATAAATAAAGAGGTACGCCACTTGCAGTGAATAAGCTTGCGATCAGCAAGGTATTCACAGAAGTTTCAAATATTACCCAGCAGCAAAAGGTTGTTGCTATATTGCCAATTAAAAATTTGTAACAACTCTTTTCCTGCACAATAACTTTGAGAAAAGCAAGACTGCATGCAAGGTAAACAAATAAAAATGAAACTACAGAAAAGTCGATAATTGATGTGATCTGCTTAGCAAAATTGTTGCTTGAAGTGAGGATTAGTAAAGTTGCAGTTCCAACTGAGCTAGCTGTTATGACCCAGAAAGGAGAACCGTGCTTGTTTCTTTGAGCAAAAAACGGTGGCATCAGTTTATCGTTTGCAAGGCCAAGGACCACTTGTCCACTAGCTAGTACCCAAGCGTTTAAAGTACCAACACAAAAAATGAACGCAGTTATAGAAATAATCAAGTGCCAATTGCCAGAGGCCATAATTTTTATTGCGTCAACATATGGTGCTCTTGAACTTGCTAAATCATTGCCATTTATTAATCCCATAATTGCAAGATTGTTGGTAAAATACACAACAGCAACAGAGATTGTTCCAAGTACCACAGCTCTTGGTATTGTTCTAGCTGGATTATCAACTGACCCTGCAGGTGCTGTTGCCAATTCAACTCCAATAAAACCCCATAGAGTAATAAGTGTAGAACGGGCAAGAATCTGCGATGTTGTAAGATTTGATATTTCTTCACTTATGATGAAGTTATTTCTATCAAAAAAAAACAATGCTGCTATAGGTATTACAAGCAATACAGAAATTATTATCACCGTCAATAAAAACTCAACACGTCCAGCAGTAGCTACTCCTCTAAAATTTATTAGTGTAATAATTGTAAGTAGTAACATCTCTAAAAACAGATGTACGTTTTGAATATCTCCATGGAAAAATGGTGTAACATAACCAACACCCACAACTATTACGGCTGTTGTGCTAACCCATGAGATCACCCAATACGTCCAACCAACAAAAAAAGCTGCAGCAGGGCCAAAAGCATGGTTTACGTAGACGTGAGGGCCACCCGTTTCCGGAAATTTTGCGCAGAGTGAGGCAAAAACTAAAGCAAGAGATATAGCACCAAGACCTGATATTATCCAGCTTATAAGGCTATACATGCCATATGGAGCAAGGCTAATTGGAGGCATAAAAATTCCAGAGCCAATTTGGCTACTAATCACTAAGGCAAAAATAGCCCAAAAACCTATTTTATTTGACACAATAGTTTCTAATTTCTATCTGAATAGATTAACAATATAGCTGAAGCTCGGAAATTTCAATCGATCTTTATAAAAAATTGCATTTTTCTCAATTTATTTCTAAAATAGATTATGTTG
>NZ_AWUH01000110.1:0-4911 GCF_000689175.1 Wolbachia endosymbiont of Glossina morsitans morsitans
CGATACGCTACCGTCTTTATTTAACGTTAACAAAGATGATAAAGCGCTGTGTAACTCTGATATTATACCCGTGAAAATGATTAATGAGATACCATTGCCTATACCGCTAGCGCTGATTCGTTCACCAAGCCATATTAAAAGCATAGTTCCACCTAAAAGGCTGAAAACACCTATTGTACGAAACATAACACCAGGTTCGATTACAACCAATACCCCTTCCCCTATTCATCCCTTCCAATCCAACCAAAATTGGAATTGATTGAAATACACAAATTACTATGGTCAGATAGCGTATATAAGAATTCATCTTTCTACGGCCTGACTCTCCATCATTCTTCACTTCCTTCATTCCTTTAATCGCAGAAGAAAGTAACTGAATAATGATAGAAGCCATTATATATGGAATAACGTTCAATGCTAGAATTGTTATTCTAGCCAATGCACCACCAGAAAATAAATTAAATACTCCAAAAACGCCTGAGCCATCTTTGGGAAATATATCATTAATTACATCAAGATTAATTCCAGGAATAGGCACATAAGTACCCAAGCGATAGCAAATTAAAGCTATTAGCGTAAAAAATATACGCTTTAATAAATCGCCTTTATATAACAACGTAGGATCCAAGCTATTAAATGCTGATTTATTGCCCATGACTTACGATAGTATTTCCACACTACCACCAACTGAAGCTACAGATTTTTTTGCAGCTTCTGACGCAAAATCAACATGAAACACAAATTTTTCGCTCAACTTACCTTTATTAAGAAGTTTAATTTTATCCTTAATAGACTTTATAAAACCTAATTTATACAGCCTCTCCTTATCTATAACAGAGTCTTTCACTATTTTTTTAGCTTCCATTAAGCGCTGTATATCGCCAACATTAATTATAGAGTATATGCTCCTACGTATAGGCTTAAAACCTCTTTTAGGCAAACGAGTATATATAGACTGTTGTCCACCCTCAAAACCATTTATAGAAACTCCACTTCTAGCCTTCTGCCCTTTATGCCCTCTACCGGATGTTTTACCTTTACCACAACCGATACCTCTACCCAGCAACTTAGGCTTCTTTTTCTTAGATAATTTAGTAAATATGGAGTTTAATTTTACAGCATTATTCATACTTTACCTGTTTCCAACTATCTCGCTAATCTTTTTGCCTCTTTTGCTTGCTACCTGACGAGGAGATAACATACTATCAAAAGCCTTAAACACCGCACATATAACGTTATGAGGATTATTTGATCTAGTGGATTTAGCTACCACATCCTTTATACCTAACACCTCAAAAACTGATCTAATCGCTCCACCAGCAATAATACCTGTTCCGGCTCTTGCGGTTCTTAAAACTATCTCACCAGAACAAAATTTAGCTTTAATATCATGATGCAAAGTTCTACCTTCACGCAAGTACACTCTAATCATTGATTTCTTTGCAGCATTTACAGCTTTGACTCTTGCTTCAGCAACTTCTGCGTGCTTACCTATTCCACACCCTACCCTACCCTTCTCATCGCCAACAACAACCAAAATTGAAAATGAAAATCTTCTACCACCTTTGGTAACCGTTGTCACTCTTCGTACCGAAACTAAAAGCTCTGATAAATCATCATTATTTTGTAAATTCTTTATAGCCATATTCAAAACCTTCTAAAATTCAAATCCAGAACTTCTTAAAGCCTCAGCAAATTGAGAAATTAATCCTGTGTATTTATACGCTCCACGATCAAACGTAAGCTGCTGCTCTAATTTCATGCCAGAAAGACGCTCAACCATTAAAGAAGAAACCTGTTTTATAGTTTCAGCGTTGACTTTCCCTTTACATACATCCTTAATTTTAGCATCCAAAGTAGAAGCTGAAGTGAGAGTTATTCCTTTTACATCATTAATTAACTGGACATAAAAATGCCTATTAGATTTAAATATGGATATACGTAAACGTTCAGCGCTCTTGTCAAGCTTCGCTCTATTACGTAACTTCCTTTTTTCAGAATTACTTAAAAAATTATACGATCTTTTCATTTTTATTACTTCTTTTTACTTACAACCTTACGCAGCATAAATTTGCCTTTTATTACAACACCCCTACCTTTATAAGGATCATATTTTCTAATTTTGCATATATCAGACGCCACCATATAGACCTTCTGCTTATCCATACCACTAACTACTAAGTGAGTTGGCTTCATGCACTTAATCTCAACATCTTTAGGCACTTTATATTTAACATTATGGCTATAACCAAGATACAAAGTCAAATACTTACCATCACACTCTGCCTTATATCCCACACCGTTAATCTCAAGATTAACAGAAAAACCATCAACCATGCCGTTAATGATATTATTAATATTACTCCTATAAGTACCCCACATAGGCCTTATTTTATCATAATTATCTTTATCTTGATCAACAGAAAGCAATAGCTGATTATCAATAATCTGACACACAACATCCCTGATCAAGCTAACTTCCTTTTCAGCCTTAGCACTCTTTATTAACATACTACCATTATTATATTCAACTGAAACACCAGCAGGAATATTGATAGGAGCAGCACCTATACGAGACATGAATTTCTCCTATTATTTAAAACACACGACACAAAACTTCTCCACCAACCTTTAACTTATGTGCATTATAATCAGTCATCACTCCTTTGGGCGTCGATATAATAAAAATACCAAGACCATTATATGCTTTAGAAATGTCCTTATACTTAGAATAACGACGACAACCAGGCTTTGACACCCTAACTATGTCACTAATTACAGGTGACTTCTCATAATACTTCAATTTTACAATGAAAGAAGGTAAGTTATCTACAACTTGCTTTTCATAATCAAGGATATACCCTTCTTCTTTTAAAATCTCCAATATAGAAGAATTCATCTTAGAAAATAGTACCCTTGTTGCCCTATGCATTGCCAATTGAGCATTACGTATCCTTGTTAAAAAATCACCAATACTATCAGATAACGCCACAATATACTCCTTATATTATATTTACCAACTAGACTTTGTAACTCCTGGAATTTGCCCAAAAGAACATAAATCACGCAAAACAATCCTACATAAACCAAATTTTCTATATACTCCTCTTGGTCTCCCAGTTAAAGCACACCTATTTCTAATTTTGGTTTTGGAAGAATTTCTAGGCAATTTTTTAATTAATTTATTTTGAGCTGTAAACCTTTCTACAATAGACAAATTCTTATTATTTATTATAGATTTCAATTTTTCTCTTTTTTTTTTATATTGATCGCACAACTTTATTCTGCGAAGATTTCTTTCTATCATAGATTTTTTTGCCATATATTTCTCCTCTCAATTAATCAAAAAAAGGAAATTTAAGAGCCAGTAATAATTCCTTTGCTTCCTTATCACTAACTGCACTTGTTATAATATTAATATCCATACCTCTAATTTTACTTATTTTATCATAGTCTATTTCTAAAAACGAGATATGTTCCTTTATACCAAAGGAAAAATTACCATTACCGTCAAATTGCTTCACACTAAATCCTCTAAAATCTTTTTCCCTTGGCAAAGCAATATATATCAATCTTTCTAAAAACTCATACATTTTATCTCTACGCAAAGTTACTTTGCAACCTACTGTAGCACCTTTTCTGATCTTGAAGCCAGAAATAGATTTTTTTGCAAAAGTTGATAAAGGCTTCTGCCCAGCAATCAAATATAGGCTATCAAGTGGTTCATTTATTGCTTTACTATCTGTAGCAGCATCTCCAACGCCCATATTGATACACACCTTGACAAGTTTAGGCACTTGCATTATACTGCCGTAATTAAATTTGTCCTTCAAGGACTTTACTATGCTATCTTTATACAATTCTTTAAACATATCAACCTAATCTATCACTTCTCCAGAAACTTTTGCAAAACGCACTTTTCTACCGTCTATAACCTTAAACCCCACTCTAGTTGGAGTTTTATATTTGGGGTCCAATGTTGCAACGTTGGATATATCAATAGCTAACTCTTTATTTAATATACCACCACTACTACCAGCTTTTGGTTTAGTATGTCTCTTATGCACATTCACTCCAGAAACAATTACTTTCTTTTTAGCATCACGTGCTATAACTTTGATTACCTTACCAATTTTTCCCTTATCTTTACCAGTTAAAACTATAACGTCGTCACCACTTTTTATTTTAGCACTCATTATAAAACCTCAACAGCTAATGACATTATCTTCATAAAAGAACCAGATGATAACTTTTTTACCGGACCAAACACCCGAGTGCCAAGTGGTTCACCTTGATCGTTAATCAAAACTACAGCATTGCTAGAAAAACGAATTACAGAACCATCAGATTTTCTAATAGGGCTTTTCACCCTCACCACAACTGCTCTATATACTTTTCCCTTCTCAACTTTCCCTCTTGGAGCAATAGATTTAGTAGATACAATAACTGTGTCACCTATAGATGCAGACTTTCTACCACCCAATAAACCAATACAAAGCACTGCACGGGCGCCAGAATTATCAGCTACTTCCAACAATGTATTTTTTTGAATCATATAAATATCCTATTCAATGCGAGCTATTAACAATAACCCATTTTTTAGTAGTAGAAATAGGCTTGTGTTCTTGTATTAAAACCTTGTCCCCTTCTTTACAACTATTATTCTCATCATGTGCTGTATACTTCTTGTATTTTTTTATAACCTTTTTATACAGCTCATCCTTATACACTTGTAATACCGAAACCTTTACAGTCCTATCACACTTAGCCTTAGTTACAGTACCACAAAAAACCTTTTTAGGCATTCTTTTCCTCTCTTCTTCTTTTATTTAATGTAGTTAAAATACGAGCTATGCTCTTTCTTATTAAGCTAAAAACGCGAAATATTGTTGCACTGGCCCAGCTTCTTTT
>NZ_AWUH01000111.1:0-4917 GCF_000689175.1 Wolbachia endosymbiont of Glossina morsitans morsitans
TCCATCAAGCCAGTGGTGGGTTGACATTTCAACAACCATAGCAAGTGGAATATTGGTTGCAACGGTTTTAACTTTATTCTTTACTCCTGCGTTGCTTGTTATACAAAGACATGAAAAAACTTGACTTAAATTAGCAATCATTTAACATTTAAGATAGTGTTCTTTGCCCGTTGGAGCTATAATTATAACTAATTACATTGGATTTATTTATTATGATTGCTAATCGTAAAAGCAGTGTTAAGCAGAAAAGTAACAAGAATAACATAGTTGGAAGCCTTGATGTAATAAAAACAACAGGAGAGCTTTCACTTCAAAATGGTTTAGATTTTGATGTTGTAATAAAGGCACTAGAAAGTGCTATAGAAGCAGTGGCTTATCAAAAATATGGTAGCAAAAGTATAATTGTAGTTAATATAGATAGAAACACAGGCAAAGTCACTTCATACAGAAAACTAAAAGTTATTGATGACGAATCAAATAGAGAAGAGAATACTGAGTATGAATCAATTACGCTGACACAAGCTAAATTAATAAAAGAAGATGCAAAAATTGTAGATACTGTTAGTGAATTACTCTCTCTTAACACTGATCTTGCTTCAGCAAGAATTGCCCAGCAAAAAATTGCTCAAATAATTAAAGATGAAGAGTCAAAAAAGCAATATGAGGAATTTAAAGATAAGGTGGGAGAAATAAGGTATGGTATTGTTAAACAAGTAGAATATTCAGATCTTATTATAGACATAAATGGCACTAAGGCATATCTTCCATTACGAAATTTAACCGGTGGTGAATCATTTCGTGAAGGCGATAAGGTTAAAACTTATATACAGACTGTTAAGCGCTCTGATGATGGACGTCAAATTATTCTTTCTAGGACTCATGAAGGCTTTTTAGAGGCATTATTAAATCAAGAAATACCAGAAATTGCTGATGGGTTAGTAACAATTAAAGGTATAGCTAGAGACGCCGGCTCAAGGTCTAAGGTTGCTGTTTTCTCTCCTGACAAGAACATTGATCCAGTAGGTGCTTGTGTTGGAGTTAAGGGAGATAGAATAAAAACCATTATACACGAATTAAATGGTGAAAAAATTGACGTTATAAATTACTCCTCAGATTTGGGTCAATTTGTTATTAAAGCCATTACTCCTGCAGAAGTATCGAAGGTTATTATTGATGAAAATGAAAATTGCATAGAGTTAATAGTTGCTGAAGATCAATTGAGTTTAGCGATAGGAAAAAAGGGCCAGAATGTAAGATTAGCTTCAGAGCTTGTTGGATGGAAAATTGAGATATTAAGCACTCAGCAAGAATCAGAAAGGCGAAGTAAAGAACTTAGTCAATGTTCAGCTTTATTTGCTGAAGCTTTAAACTTAGAAGAGATTATGGGTCAGCTATTGGTAACAGAAGGTTTTTCAAGTGTAGAAGACATATCTAGCGCTTCAATTAAAGAGCTTGCTTCAATAGAGGGCTTTAATGAAGATATTGCAAACGAACTTCACAATAGAGCAAATAAGTACCTGAAAGCAGAAAATGATAGAAAAATAGAAGAGCTAAAAAGTTTAGGTATGGAGGATGATGTAATCAATTTAACTTTATCAATAGACAATAAAATTGCTCTTAGTAAGCATGATATTAAGACTTTAGAGGACATAGCAGATTTATCAAGTTATGAGTTTTGCAGCATACTCTCTTCCTCATCCGATAGCAGAGAAGATCTAAAAGATACAGCAGATTCAATAATCATAGAAGCACGTAAAAAGCTTGGATTAATATAATAAAATAATATGAATAATGAAGATATCAGTGATAAAAAATTAAAGCTCCAAGGTTTAAGCAAGCTTAAATTAGACCTCAATTTAAACTCTTCAACTAGCCCAAGTACTGGAGCTACAATAGTAAAAAAAAGAAGAAAAAAATCTCATGATGCAGAAGAACATAATTTATTTGACGAGAGTAAATTAGGTTCTTTAACAGAGAAAGAACAAATTTTCCGCATTAATGCTGTGCAGAATGCTGCTTTGCTGAAAGAAAAAAATCAGAGAGAAGAAAAAGAGAAAACAGCAAAAGAAGACAGCAATAAAGAGATTGACGAGAAAAATGAAGCGGACACTTTATCTAAAGAAATAAATAAGCAAGTTTTAAGTGATACTCACTTAGTTGAACTAAAAGAAGATAATATTGACTATGAGGGCGACGATAAAAAGTCTTCTAAAGTCAACAAAGATATATATTCTAAGCATTCTAAACTGGTAATTGCACAGGCAATAGATGAAAAAACTGAACAACCCCCTGTATTTAAGCAAAGATTTGGTATAAGAAGTAAAAAGTCAAAATTTACCAAGGGTAAAAATATATCAAGAGAAGTTATTATACCAGACAAAATAACTATCAGGGAGTTATCTATTCGCATGGCAGAAGATAGCAAGAGTGTGCTAAAAATGTTCAAAGAAGAAGTTGGTGAGAGTTATAGAGTAGATGATCTGGTGGATCCAGATATAGCATGTGAAATAGTGGAAAAATTTAATCATATGGCTAAACGAGTGAGCGATACCAACAGAGAAAAAGATTTATTTTTTATAGAAGGCAGAGAAAGCCTGCCTAAAAAACCTAAACCACCAATCGTCACTTTTATGGGACACGTCGATCATGGTAAAACCTCATTGCTCGATGCATTTCGTGAATCTAATGTTGCAGAAAGAGAGTCAGGTGGCGTAACTCAACACATAGGTGCTTATCAAATAACGACAAAAGATAAGCAAAAAATTACCTTTATTGATACACCAGGACATGAAGCGTTCACTGCGATGCGTGCACGTGGTGCCAATATTACTAATATAGTTGCAATAGTAGTTGCAGCTGACGATGGAATCATGAAACAAACAGTTGAAGCAATAAATCATGCAAAAGCAGCAAATGTTTCCATTATAGTTGCTATTAATAAAATTGATAAATCTGAGCCTGGTGATGTAGAAAAAATAATTAATAGTTTGCCTCAATATGATCTCATCCCTGAAGGGCTTGGTGGTGATGTTATGATTGTGCCAGTATCAGCAAAAAAGAAAACTAATTTAGATAAACTAGAAGAGACGATTTTGTTAATCGCTGAATTAATGAAGCTAGAAGCAATAGAAGATTGTCGAGCACTTGGATGGGTAATAGAATCCAAAATAGATAAAGCGAAAGGAATATCAGCCACATTGATAGTTGAGGAAGGAACGTTAAAGGTTGGTGATATATTGGTAGTTGGTACAACATACAGCAAAGTACGTAGTATGGTTAATCACCTCGGTCAAAGAGAAAAAGCAGCACTACCCTCCGCTCCAATTGAAATTACTGGTCTAAATGGTGTGCCAAATGCTGGAGATAAATTTGTTGTTATAAATTCTGAAAAACAGGCGCGTGAAATTGTTGAATACAGGCTAGAGTTAATCAAGAAAAAGAAAGAAGATTTGGGCGACAATAATTTAGATATATTCAGTCGTAATAACAGCGAAACAGAAGAACTATCTGTAGTTTTAAAGTGCGATGTAACTGGTTCTATTGAAGCAATATCAAGTTCAATTGATAAACTCGGTAAAGACCAAGTGAAATTAAATATCCTACACAAAGCAGTAGGAGGGATAACAGATTCAGATGTGCTGCTTGCAGAAGCATCAAGTGCAGTAATTTTAGCTTTTAATGTAAAAGTGGATTCAAAAATAAGGGACTTGGCAAAACAAAAAGGTGTAGAAATACATACTTATAACATAATATACGAGCTCATTGACGACATGAGAATGTATTTAACTAAAATGTTAAAGCCTGTTACACGAGAGGTTCGTGTTGGCTTTGCATCTGTGAGGCAAATATTTAATGTATCTAAAGCTGGTAATATCATTGGATGTTATGTAAGTGATGGAGTCATAAGAAAAGATTCTTTAATTAAGGTAGTGCGTGGTGGCAAATTGGTGCATGAAGGAAAGTTAAAAGCACTACGTAGATTTAAAGATGATGTTAAAGAAGTAGGTGTAAACTTTGAATGCGGAGTATCACTAGAGGGTAATGTCGATATTAAAGTTGGAGATATTTTGGAAGCTTATCAGTTGGTGCAAGAAGAAAGGGTGTTATAGTAGCTGGATATGAAAAAGGAAATTAGAAACCTAAAGATAGCATCGGTATTGCATAGAGCAATATCAAGAATTCTAATGGAAGGTAAGGTGTTCAATAAAAATGTAGCGGTATCTGACGTAAAATTAAGTAAAGATTTGAAAAAAGCAGATGTATATATTGTGTTATCTTCATTGAATATTCAAGTAGCTGACTACTTAGATCCAGAAAAAAGACGCACTGGAGATCCTTCTGAGAATAATTGTGATATTAATACTGTTGTTAATGAAATGAACCAATCTGCATGGTCAATACGTAAATCTATATTGTGTTATGTTGATTTGCGATTTATACCTGAACTAGTTTTCAAGCCTGACTTAGCGTTCGATAATTTTGTTAACGTAAGCAAAATATTACATAATCACACTTAATTAATGCATTTCAACCGTTACTTTTCATTAATGAGGTTGCACAGTTTAACGGGTTTGTGGCTTGTGCTATTTCCCAGTTTGAGCGGTATTCTTTTAGCCTCAACTTCTCTATCGTATCAGGTTCTTTTTCTCCTTGTTTTGTTTACTATAGGTGCATTTTTAATGAGACCAGCAGGGTGCATAATCAATGATATCTTCGATAGAAAAATAGATGCGCACGTTGAACGAACAAAATATAGGCCACTTGCAAGTGGTGCATTAAACATAAAGCAGGCTTTAGCTTTACTTTCACTGCTACTGTCTATTGCCCTGGTAATCTTATTATTAACTAATAAAACTACACTTATACTTGGAATAATCTCAATGTGTATGATAGCTACTTACCCTTTATTAAAGCGGT
>NZ_AWUH01000112.1:0-27996 GCF_000689175.1 Wolbachia endosymbiont of Glossina morsitans morsitans
GATTGTCGTTTAGCCATAAATATTAAGAAATTTACCAAATAAAAAAAAGGCAAAAGAAGCCCCGTGGTTGGCTAATTACTTACATTATACTTTCAAGTATGGCGTTTTTTTATTCTAAACGTTTAATAACCGCGATTCAGTTGCTTTTAAGCCGCAACTAATCTAAATTATAAACATTAAGAAATTTACTAAACAAAAAAAAAGGCAAAAGAAACCCTAGGGTAGCTAATTATTCACTATCCATTTTTTAAGTTGGCGTTTTTTTATGTTTTAAATGCTTTGTAAGCGCATTTTAGCTTATATTAGGTAAAAACCTAGAAATTTTATAAAGACATAAGGTGCACATAGTGCAAAAAATTAAACATGACACGCCAGATACGTGAGTTTTTTTGTCATTTAATCTGTACAGAGAAGATAAATAAATAGCTTCAGTTTCATGATAAGGGGACTGGCAGAGGGTGTCAAGTAAGTTTTTTCGTTTCTATTGAATGACAGTTGTGACCTATGCAAGAAGTCTGTTGTAATTTGTACGATATCTTTATAAAATGGTTCGCATAAGTTATCTAGCAGTGCAACTAAACAAATACAAAAATCAAAACGTCGCGGTTTTTGGTCTTGGTAAAACTGGTTTATCCGCCATTAACGCTCTAACAAAGAGTGGTGCAAGAATATATGCATGGGATGATCATGAAGAGCAAATAGCAAATGCAAAAATGATGTATAAAAAATGTAATTTTATTCATCCCAAGGAATACAATTGGCATGAGATCAGTGCATTGGTTTTAAGCCCTGGAGTGCCAACAGAGCCACATTGGATAGTAAAACTTGCAAGGAGATTTGATTGCAAAATAAAATCAGACATTGAGCTATTTCTTGAAGCTAAAACTACGAACCAGAAGGTAATAGGCGTCACAGGAACAAATGGTAAATCAACCACTACATCACTAATAGGGCACATATTAAAATCTGCAGGGAAAAAAGTAGCTATTGGTGGAAATTTAGGCGTTCCTGTTTTGCATCTAGAAAGAGATGCAGAAATTTATGTAATCGAACTCTCCTCTTTTCAATTGGAGTTGATGAATGAAATTAACGTGGACATTTCAGCACTGCTCAATATTACACCAGATCACATAGATAGGCATGGAAGTATGGAGAACTACATAGCAACTAAATTAAAACTGATAAACGGTAGTGAGGTTGCCGTAATAGGATGTGACAATGAGATTACTGCTGATATATTCAACAAATTCACTGGAGACAAAATTCCAATCTCAGTAACATATTCCCCGATGTCATTCCAGCGCGTGACGCTGGAATCCAGAAAAGAAAAACCATTGCCAACTACTCAGATGACAGAGGGTGGTGCAAGAGATCTAATATCATTGGCAGGTAACAATTTGCTTGATTATAGTGAACAGATTACTGGTATAGATCGAAATTATCTGGATCCCAGTGTCAGCTACTTGGATGACAAAAGGGGCACTGGGATTCAGAAGATCTCGTTAAAACTAGAGAATCATAGCTTATCAGTAAGCGACGTGAAAATAAACCTAATATCACACGCAGAAAACATAGCAGCCACATATGCCCTATGTAAGGTACTTGGAGTAGATAGCAACACTATTATCAATGGAATCAAGTCCTTTTCAGGACTGAGGCATAGGAATGAACTGCTTGGCAAAATAAGAAATGTGTTTTCCGTGAACGATAGCAAAGCAACTAATGCAAAATCGAGCGAAAAGGCGATCTTATCTTATGAAAACATAAATTGGATCGCTGATGGAAGAAGCAAAAAAGGTGGAATAGAATCATTAAGCAAGCATTTTACACGGGTTAGAAAAACTTTTCTTATTGGAGAATCAACCGAAGCTTTTGCAAATGTTATGGAGAATAAAGTAGATTATGTTAAATGTTGCAATCTAGAAGATGCATTCAGATTGGCTTTTGAAGAGGCCTTAAATAGCGCAGAAGAAGTAACAATATTACTTTTTCCCGCGTGTGCTTCTTTTGATCAATGGAAAAATTTCGAGGAACGTGGTGAAGCATTTTGTAGAAAGTTTGAAAATCTCAGGTACAATCACACATGCTGTTTAGTATGATGTTGCGTGGAACAAAAGTTAATAACAGATAAGCTAATTAGGGTTATTCCATTTGAAGGGATAAGCGATGAAACCCTATTAAAGGTGTGCACTGACCTTAATCTAGCTAATAGCTTTCGCAAATTTCAGAATGGAATATATAGCGCTTTGGAGCACATAGCAGAGGACTTAAATAGCTCAATGGAAGCTGAACTAAGGAATTCTAATTTAGAAGATATGAAAGTGCGAGAGCGAGTAAAGTTAGCCATTCAAATACGCCTTTCAAATTACGCTAAGCTACCAAATTATAGAGAACTTTTAAAAAATGTTTTATTATTCTCTGTATCACCAAAAAATACATATTTTTCTAGTAAACTTTTATACAGAACTGTTAGTGCGATTTGGTATGGCATTTATGACCAATCAACAGATTTTAACTACTATACAAAAAGAGCAATATTAGCTGGAGTGTACTTAAGTACGATACTTTTTTTTATCAATGATTATTCAGAAGATTTTGTGGATACTTTATCGTTTCTTGATAACCGTATCAACAATGTCATGACATTTCAAAAATTAAAAACTCGCCTAAAAGGAATCATAGGAAATTTCTTCTAAGCTATTGATTGTTGGTAGAAAAGTATAGCTCTTTTTACAATAATCCGAACAGACCGTAATATGCTACTGGCCTGCTATAGCCATAAACACATATCTTATCGCATTCGGACTATTATAAGAAAGGCTATAATAGAGAAAGAAAAATTATTCTCGCTATACCGTAGGTGCGTTCCAAGATTATACTGAAGTTTTTATTGCACTCAAAATCTTCGTTTTTCCTAATCTCTAGAATTATCAATGCATCATCACTTAACCAGCCTGAGTGAGCTAGTCCATTCAACGTTGATTCAACTAGATTGCTATTGTAAGGTGGGTCTATAAAAACTACATCGCACTTTGAAATAGGTTGTGGCAATTTTTTAGCACTACAACAAATTAGCGTGACATTGTTCGTAATTCCAAAATCTTCTGCTGTTTTTTTAGGCAGTTGCAAATTGTAATAATCTGAATCCACCATTAATGCATGTTTAGCGCCGCGAGAAAGCGCTTCAAATGAAAAATAACCACTACCACAGAATAAATCACGTACATTCAAGTTATAAATAGGTTTTCTTGAGGAAAGCATATTAAATATTGCTTCTCGGACAATACTCATAGTTGGCCGTGCAGCTAAATGCTTACCTGTAGTTATTTTTCTTCCGCGATACTTGCCTGCAATGATGCGTAGCATATTAAATAAGCTCCAAAATAATTAATTATTTATACTATATGATCAATGTCAATATGGCTTTAGCAGTTTAATAGAGAGAAGCTATCGAGTCGCTTGTAAGAAAAACACAAACACAAGACTCATCAGTTATCTTTTTCTGATTTGCCTGCTGCATTAATTGCTTGACCAATCTCATCTTGTAAATCATCACGATCATTTTTTTCATCATGATTTAGCCCTCCAATTCTGCTTTCTAACTCTAACTTAATTATAGTATTGATTTTATCTATATTATCAAGAAAGCCTCTACATTCTTCTTCACTATACTCTTTACCAGATGCCTTTTTTTCGATAAATAGACTTTTAAACTCTGTAAGATCAGAATTCTGATCGGTATTTAGTACAACATTTCTCTCTATGAAGCTAAGGTCTGATAGCAATAAACTAACCTCTAATAGCTCTTCACTTTTAATGTTTGCAAAATTATTCAAGATGTCTAAAACATTAGACATCTTAAGCCTTTCTTGTGCAATCTCTTTGTCTTCCTTATCAAATTCAGACAATAAACCATGATTATCTACAAGTTTCTCACTCAAAGCTTTATTCAATTTAGCAAAATTGACATCCTTGTCAAGTGATGTGTTATCCCGCAACAAGTCTACCCTTGCCCTACGCGCATTTAAAATGTCGTCGTAGTCATTTAACTTTATGTTGCCATCTTTGTCTTGCTGCAATTTATAATAATCAAGGCCTTTGAAATTTTTATTAGTCTTCATCTTCAATCCTCTTCTCATCTCCTTTTGCATCTGGTTTCCTCATTGGTTCCGGTAATTTCCTTTTACTGTCTTCTCGATTTCTTTTTTCCTCTCTTTCAGCTACGTTTTTTTATAGCTTCCTGGGTATTCATTTCAAAAAGTGCCTTAACGTACTCTTCTGGATTTTTTGGTTCTTTAAATAAAGGCTTAAGATTATAAACTTCGTCTTTTCGATCTCTTTCTTCTTTTCTTCTAGCTCTTTCAGCACGTTTTTCTACAGCTTCTGGAGTGTTCATTTCAAAAAGTGGTGAGAGGTTGTAAACTTTATCTTGATTTCTTCTGCCTTCTCTTTCAGCACGTTTTTCCATACCTTCAAAAGCAGATCCAAAATCATCAATTTCATCTGAACCTTTTGGTTCCGTGCCTAAATTTCGTGTCACTTCATTTGATTGATCAGGCTTATCTTCTTCTGTTGGCTGATCATGCTGTAGTTGATTAGGCTTGTCTTCTTGTTCTGTGCTTAGTTCTCGTACTACCTTATCTGGCTGACCTCCCCCTCGTAGTCGAAGAGGGTCGCCTTCTTCTAGTGGCTGATCATGGTTATCTCTTACTAGTTCCGTGCCTAACTCTCGTTCTACCTTATTTGATTGATCAGGATTGTCTTTTTCTGGTTCTCTCTTACGGCCGATAGTGTAATCATGAAGCTTCTCTAAGAAATCTCGCCTATATTCTTTTGCTCTATAGAGTAGGTTATGATCATAGCCATGCTTTCCTATAGAGTCAAGACCATGCTCCCAAGTAAACTTCATAGCATCTTCTATTGTATAGCCAAAATGTGATCCTACGTATCCTTTATAATAATCTAAATATTTACCGATCCTTCTGTGTATAATATCTTCCTTATCAACTCCAAATGCCCTGTAAATTTTTTCCTCGAGCTTATCAACATCATTTTCAGGCGATGTTGCAAACTTCGTTGCTTCAATAGTAGCACCTACAAATTTACGTGGCACATCAATAGCGTATTTCAGCACTCCTCCAACCCTTGGTATCCTACCCAGTAGATTAGCTGTACCTCCGGCTAATCTATCCGGTAAATGAGTAGCCAAATTACCTAAAGATTCTAGTTTTCCACCAATTGCGTCTTGCCAATAATGCTGTTTTAATCCTTCCATTATGCCAACCAAAGGCGATGCTTCATACATTCTAGATATATTGTAAACGCTGAATCCACCACCAGCTATACTTGAGCCTATTTGTTGTACGAACTCGCGTAAGGAGAACATTAAAAATGAAAGCAAGAATAACACAAAGATTTCCCCTGCATTGATTAAATAACCTCCCTGTATGTCTTGCACCCTTTGGTAATCACTATTTTCTTGATAGTTTCTATTTACCTTATAAAAATTCTGTGATTGGCAGCTCCCATTTTGTCTAATTATATCTTGCACTAAAGACTTTATTTCACTTTTTAAACTTGGCTGTAGAATTACTTTTTCTATGATTTCCTTGTAATTAGTACACCTGCTTTCATTTCCTGGCTGCTTACAATAGATTTCTGTCTTTTTACTTATATTATTAATCAATAATAAGATATCAGCTTTTTCTGATGCATGGGATAAACTATTTGTTAAACGCAGTAAATCTTTTACACTACAGCTATTATCTACTACCACTTCTGCAATATAACGGTCTGCTGGATTCTCTTTAGTACCAGGAATTGGGTTAAAGAAAGGATAATCTATATAACGAAACCCTTTTTCAGTGTAATCCGGTGGAAGCGGGATATATCCAGCACCACCAGTAAATTTTATTGTACCACCTTCATTGCTTATCTTTTCTATACCTTCCATACTTTTATCTATGTTAAGAGAAGAAGCTTCTCCAAGAGTGTAAGGTACGAAAATTTCCGGTGGAAGCGGGATATATCCAGCACCACCAGTAAATTTTATTGTACCACCTTCTCTGCTTATCTTTTCTATACCTTCTATACTTTTATCTATGTTAAGAGAAGAAGCTTCTCCAAGAGTGTAAGGTACGAAAATTTGCCCTGGAGTCCAACCAAAGTACTGCTTATCAACGATACAAAAACCGCCAAACACCCATTTTGGAGCACATAACTTTATCTCGAACCATTTATTGTAGCATACAGTAAAACCTAGTTGTCTATAAAAGGTGTTCATTATCATTGAAGCCAACAATGACAAGATAGTAAATATCATAATCGATTGTAAACAAAAACTGATGCAGAATTTTATCCAACCTTCAAATAGACTTTTCAGCGGTGAAAATAAAATAGAAATTAGAAACAGTGGCATGATAGCTATAAGAAAAGCTATACCCATAAAGCCAGAGAGAAATATTATGTAAGCATACAAGCACAACAAGGAGTATAGTACAATCCCTATGAAAATTGCCGGTATCATAAGAAGGCTTGCCCACATTTGGTAATGTAAAAACGCTGCAAACTTTTTCCAAACAGAATAAGCAAAAAATTTATTGAACATGTCCTCCATGAAGCTAAACAACTTAGCTTCATCTCCTTGAGCAATACTTCCGGTGTTCTTGTTGGGAGCAAAGTTAGTAATTACACTTATCAATTGTTCAAGACCTTTAACGAATAAAACAAGAAAATGATCATAGAAAAATCTAAAACTTCCAGGAGATATAAGCACTATTACTAGAGTGATTGTCATCATTCTGATGAGCATATCATGCTTAGTTTCTCGTATCATGCCAAAAAGATAAAGAAGCGATGAAATCATTACAAATAGAACAAGCAAGGAAAGAACAAAATTGTGAAAGCTCGTACTTTTTTCAGCTATATTTTCGAACATAGCTTGTGCAACTGCAGGATCATTGCTATTAAAATGTTCTTTGCAATTTTCGTTAATCAATAATATACATTTTAGATAGTTATAAATGTAATCAAAAAACCCAAAACTACTTGGCTGCCGCACTCCACTTAAGAACTCAAAAGAGTAGCCACCTACATTATCTAAGTAATATCTATCTAATATTTTTACATATATTTTCCATCCCTTTTTTAACTTCAACTCATTACAATTTCTGTCCTTTAATTTAGTGTTATCTCTGTCTAAAGTAAAAAATCCATTGTCGCCCTCTGCTGTGGAGTTATAACCTAGATGTACAGTAGGATATTGAGGATCGCGCATTAACTTTAGATTTTCGTTAGGATCATCTTTCCCCGTTTGAAACAAAAGATAAGCACCATGACCGTTGGTAAACCAACATGGAGCACCACGTGATACTGTATTTGCACTATCATCTTCATTAATGCACTTGCAATTTACAGTGCAACTTGCATTAGGCTTACTTGAAAATTTTTGTATGCTAGGTTTATAATCATTACAAACTAAGTGAAAATTAGGTAAACTATTATCACTTTGTTTACCTTCAAATTTAGTTGCATATTTTAACTGCTCCAAGCTTTGTAAGGTATAACTGCCTTTTTTAGATTCCTTCTTGTTATTATTACTCCAAGATGTCCATGCACCATTAACTCGCACTTTTAAACTATCTCCATTGGTTTCGAGTCCGGTATCCTCCCACTTCACCACTTGGTTATGGTGAAAACCATAATTAATTTCGCCAGTTTCAGGATCAATAACTTCTCCATCTCCTGGAATAAACGCATCGTGGTCGCTTGAAAAATGAGCGCTTACTGCAATAGGTTTAGGACCAAAATAGTCAGCAGATATACACCTTGGAAAAGGCATATCGTTTTTACTACAACCTGTGATCAGCATATAAGCTGCAAGAAGTAATACCCTAAACCAACATTTGCCTAAACGTGATTGCATATCTAAAACTTTTTCCAAAATACAGAATAAATTTCTAAAACTTTACTTAAAATATCTTTTTAATTAGTTACTCCATAATATCATTTATATCTTACTCCTCTCCATTTTCTTCCTTGTTTTTAGCTTTAGCACTAGGATCACCTCTTATTGTTTCATCAGTAATTTTTTTGCTTTGATCTGATTGTTTTAATGTTTTAGGTCTATCACTCGTTGTTTTATCAGAACTTCCTTTAGAATCTTCTTTTTTGTCTGGTTGCTTTGGCGTGTTAGGTAATTTAGCCTCAATTTTTCCCCGATCTTTACTCATTTTCTGCTTGATACTCTGTATCATACTTTGGGTCTTATCATCAAGGCCAACGGTTGATAGCATAGCTTGCGATGCGCTCTTAGCAACTGTACCAACACTGCCAGTAACTCCATAACCAGAGCTAAATAGTGTTTGTACCATAGTTTCCGATATAGAAACAAAAGCTTCCATTGCACCGGCAATAATGAGGTATATAAACGCCTGGATTAGGTCTATAGGTAATGCTGCAAAGTGCCCACCAGCCCTTTCTCCGGTACTGAGTGCAACATCAACATTAGTGCCAGGACTGTATCCAAGAGGCAGTATTGATTTCATCAGGCATAGATCATACGATAAGAAATTTATGCTAATTAAACATTGATAGCATGCAGAAAAATTTGTGAGGTTATATAAAACTGAATACATCAACTGATTTAAAAGAGATAAAGATGAAAATAAAATGACTGGTTCTAATGAAACATGAGCCAACGTTTTTATCCAGTTATCAAACAAGGGTTTAGTCTGTTGAAATAAAATAAACACGATAAACAAAGGTGTTAATGACAGTAAAAACGCTACTAGAACAGTAGATATCACATATTTAAACGTAGCGCTAATAATGCATTTTAAGAACATAAAAGTAGCATAGAGTATTGCCAAAAATGCAATAAAGCCAAAAGGACCAGAGAGCATCAACGATAAAAACTTTAGCCAAGTTTCTGTTGTGAATAATACTCCTGCTGTTAAGTCTAAGAATGCAAATTTTCTCTCCCCTTCCCCTATATAGCCAGAAAAGCTATCAACTAAATAAGTGCTGCCATCTACAAAAAGTCTGGATAAAGTTGTACCAAAGAGTTCCCAGCTTCTATCGCTAAAGGCAAAAGCTATAAATGCTATCTTGAACATTCTTACAATAAAATCAAATTTACTTAGCTGTATTGTTCCAAACATATAGCCAAAGACAGTAAATATAACGTATAGAGTAAGCAAAGCTCTTACCCCCTGAAGAAGACCTTTTATATATCCTTTATATGAATCTTTAACGCTGTCACCAATTACTTCTTCTTTCATAAACTTAAATATCTCGTTTATATTCGATGAAATAAAATCATTAATTTTTCTTTTAACAAATAAAGTTACACTATACTTATTGTTTTCGTAATATTTGCCATTTTTATCTGTAATGTCATCTCTCTCTACGTTGCTTACATCGATACCGAAATATATCTTCTTAGACTCCTCGTTCTGAAAGTGTTCTCCGCTTATTACATCTAATATGGTGTACTCGTCTTTTCCGTCTACTCTTTCTCTCACTCCTACCACTTTAAAATCATTAGTTCCCACGCCATGCAAATCTTTAGGTGGCTCATCACCTAAATATACATATAATTTTTCGCCATTAATATATTTACATGATCTAGTCACTTTAACATGGTACCCACCTCTATTAGCTCCATAGTGACCATAATCTGCAATGGCAAGCATCACACTGCTACCAGGTGTTACACTTCCTATTGGATAGTCATGATTTAATTTTAAGGAAAAATCTTCAAAATTATCACTGATTTTTGAGCATACTAGTTTATCATTTTTCACCTTTCCTGCTTCTCCTCTTTTTGGAAGACATTGAATACCTTTAGCATCGCCCTTCATATCATTACGCTTGCCTTCAGAAATACTTGCATCACCTGGATCGCTTATTTTTGCAACAAGAGCCTCAGCCCAAGATTTATCATCTTCAGTAAAACTACCTGCTTTAACATTCCCTTCCATTTTTTCTAGATAAGAATACATATCACATTTATTTCCTTTATCGTACTTCTTATACCGGAGACACAGTTCCGTTCTCCTGCTTGACCTAAACCATAGTTCCATATACCCTTCTTAGTATAGCATATATTTTGATGGTAACAGTTAAGCTCATAGGAGGAGTACTTTTTTCTCTCATCAAGACTACAGTTTGTTCCATCACATAACTCGTTCAATCCTATTTTAGCGCGGCGTAAATCAAGTAGTGAACCATATACCCATGGTTCGTTGTCTTGAATATAACCTTTATTAAAATGCACCTTATTATCATATGAGGCATACCCATTGCCAACTAGCACTTTGCTTTCTTTTGCTTTTGTTTTATCAAGAGGTAAAAATTGTATTTTATTTTTTGTACCATCTTTACCATCACAAAAAAACTCTCCCCCCTGATGTATTTCACTCACTGTAGCTTTCTTATATACAGTTTCCTTACGGTCATTTTCTGCAGCTTTATAACAATTGTCATCAAAATTGATGCCTTTCCCTTCTGGATTGTCGTAATCAATTGTTATTTTTCTGGGAACTAAGCTGAAGCTTAACTTGTCACCAGGATTTACTTTAATTCCAGGGTCCACATAACGTCTATTGCTGCCAAATCCTTTGCCACCACATAGTTCGTTTTTACTTTCATTAACACCATAATTGTTAGGTACACTATTAATATCCGCAGCCTTACTATAATTTGGTTCTGAGCCATCAGCACAAAAGCTAGCTGGCACAAGTACTTTCCTTGGATTTTTGTCTTCTTTAAAAGAGCAAAAATTTACTGATCCATCGAGGGTGAATTTGATTTTCTCACCCTGACTAATTACCTGACCAGAATCAACCCAATGAATTTTATCGGCTTTACGAACTGGAACATCCACATTAACGCTGGTGTTTTTGCTCTGCAACCCAGGCTCGACACAATCCATATTACAACCAGTGATTGCAAGACACAGTATCAACAATAGTGATCTTTTACTTATCATTGCTGTCTTCCTTGTGGTATCTGAGGCGTTGACCTTTGAGTCCCTTGTGGTATTTTGAGGTCTTGACGTACCTGACTGTTGAGAGGCATCTCCTCTTTCTCTTCTTTGAACGCTTTGTTCATCTAACCCTACTGTTCCCATTAAGCTTTGTTGATACTGTCTTCCAGGTTCGATTGCTATATAAGCACCAAACAACGAGTCAGATATTGCCGAAGAAGCTTCAACTAAAGCTTTCATAGCGTGTCCCAAAATAACAAAAGCCATCATAGCGGTAATATTAGGTGTATATTTGGAAGCATAACCATAAAAAATACAAGGGTTAAAAATCTTTAGGTTAATATTAAGTATACATGTAGAGCAGACCTCAAAATCAAATACTGAATACACAATATAATCCATAACCTGACTTATCAGTGATATAAAAATTAAAAGGACCACTGGATGAATTGCAAATCTTGCTAAATTTTTAACCCAGTTTTGAAACATCTGCCTAGTATACGCAAATAAAAGACAAATAATAAAAATAGGTGCTAAAGAAAGTAAGAAAGTAAAGAAATTGCTATAGATGTAATAAAAGAAAATAAGGCATTAAAAATAGATAAGCTCACTGTGAGCTTCACCAAGCAAAAAGATACAATGCCCAAAGGGCCAGAAAATATAAGAGATACTATTAACAATACTGAATGCGATGACAAGAACCTATTGAGCGGCAAATCAAGAATCTCAAAAACATTTGAAGTAGTGCCTCTAAAATTTGCTATTTCTATTAGTTGTTTTGGTGTGTTAATAAATATAGAGAATAGTATACGCAAATAAAAGACAAATAATAAAAATAGGTGCTAAAGAAAGTAATAACGCAACTATTGCTATAGATGTAGTAAAAGAAAATAAGGCATTAAAAATAGATAAGCTCACTGTGATTAAACCCCAAATCACCAAGCAAAAAAATACAATGCCCAAAGGGCCAGAAAATATAAGAGATACTATTAACAATACTGAATGCGATGACAAGAACCTATTGAGCGGCAAATCAAGAAACTCAAAAACATTTGAAGTAGTGCCTCTAAAATTCGCTATTTCTATTAGTTGTTTTGGAGTGTTAATAAATATAGAGAATCTCAAAAACATTTGAAGTAGTGCCTCTAAAATTTGCTATTTCTATTAGTTGTTTTGGTGTGTTAATAAATATAGAGAATGCGTTGTTATAAAAAAAGTCCCAGCTATTATCCTGCAATAGCTGGGCGATGATTCCTATCTTTACGCATATAATTAAAAACTCATATATAGAAATATGAGTTAATCCAAAAAAGTAATAAAGAGTATATAAGATTATATATAGTACTAATAGTGATATTATAGTAGATCTAATGGTATTTGTTCTGCTTGATTTTATAAAACTTTCGTAAAGAGACTTCACAGGACTAGTATCAGAGTGAATTGCGTTAGGGTCTTTATAATTAGAGCCAAAAAATGCAGTTTTCACTTTTTCATCAAAGAAATTATATATTGCACTAAAAGTTTTTGTAGGTGGCTCTTTAGTTGTTAGGTTAATACTAAACTGACCTTCATTTTTGTAATCGCAGCCATGGTTTCTTATTCCGTAATATATGGTGCCTGTTTTGTCTTTTAATTTTCCTTTCAAGTTTTCCATGTCATGAACTTTGCTGATATCTACAGATATATCCGCTTGATTTTCACCAGGCTTATGCTCAGGGAATTTATCGGAAACACTTATATACAAGCTATTTTCCAGACTATGGTTCTTCGTTACTCTTATGTTGAACCCGCCTTTGTCATTTGTATTGTAGCAGCTCTTGTCATTTCTGCTACATAGACTAAAAGTTAAACTTGGTATTTGATGGTCATTCTCCATCTTATGATCACAACTAGTACATAAACCACCACCTGGAATGTGTTCAAGAGTTTCATTATCCATACCAACTTTTAGAAATGTAATGTCAGTTTTTACCTGTTTTCCCTTTAATACGTTACTAATAATTTCAGCAACAACAGATTCACCACTAGAATTTAAAGCATTGAATAGCTCAATTTCTATATTATTATATTCAATATACACGCAATCCTCGCCTCTACGACCAGAAGAAAATTTACATATACGTCTACAGAGTGAATTTAAAATGTGCGTATCTATCTTACTTGCACTGCTCTCTGAAAGCTTGCTGCAATCTATATTCTCTCCTTGTTTTATAGAGTTAATAATATTTTCAATTTCCTTTTTTCTTTCATCTTGATCTAACTTCGAAAACCAGTACTCTCTTCCACTCAACCATTGCGCATTGCCTATTATATATTTATTAGGACATATCCCATCCTTGCCACCTTGGCATTTCTCTTGATTTAAAACATGTGCAAAATGTTCCGTTTCTTGCTCGCTACACTTTTCGTCGATTTTCAAATACCTGATTTTTGTCTCACTCTCTTTATCTTTACACACTTTACTTCCAATCACACTAAAGCTTATCGTATCGCCTTTTTTAAGTGCAAATGGTAATGCAACGTCATTTCTCCCAGGCCCAATTGCAAAATCTGCATACTGCTTAGGACAAAAATTAACCTTACTAGGCACTATATCAATCTCTGTTACTCTCATTCTATCTGAAATATTAACACCAGAATCAACCCATTTCTGCTCTGTTGACACTATATCTAGTTTTTCACGCAAACCTGATAAATTTTCTGGCTTAATACAGTGATGTTCCCCGCAGCCTGACAGAAAAAAAAACGGTATTATCAGCAAAAATTTTAGCATAAATCCAACTCATTCAGTGCTTTTGTTAAAACTCTCGGAGCTACTAGAACCAGAACCTCGAGATTTACTCTTGTCTCCACCACTCAACCTCTTAGCAGCAGCACCAGCAACTCCAGCAACACCCCCAGCAGCAGCTTTGGCAGCAGATAAAGCTTTGCCCACCATTTGTCCAGGTGTCCGACCTGAGCCAAGTGCTGCTCTATGGTTACCAGCAAGTTCAGCAGCCATACCAGGAAGAATGTTTAAAAAGTGGTAAAAGAGGAATAATACTAAACACAATTTTAATAATTCTCCGATGAGAGAGCTGCCAAACTCCATGTATGTAAAGTCGAATAGACCAAGTATGCTGCTCTTTTTAAAGCTATAATTTTGCATCATACATGCAAGAGTAGTTTCATTTTTATCACATTCCCCATCTTTCAATTTAAACCACTGTTTTTTCTTACTATATGAGATTTCTGCTTGTTTCTTTTCATATGACTTGTCCGGTTGTTCATTTTTATATGACTCGTCCAGTTCAAAATTTAAATTTTTAAAATAGATTTTATCACATGCTATGAACATAAAGGACAAAAACGCAAAAAGGATAACCGGGTATAAGCTATAGGTAATCAACTCTTTCACCCAGCCTTCAAAATATCCTTTGGTGTGTTGGAATAAAACCATAGGAATGAACAAAGGTGATAAAATGATGATTACACTTAAAGCAACTAGAGATAAAATGAATACATAGCACAGCCACAAAATAACCATCATCATCAGAACGGCCATAAATATACAGACAAGAGCTACTAAAATTTGTCCACCAGCAAAAATAATACCGATTACCGAACCTGCAACTAATAAGACAGGAGCAGCACCAAGCAAGACTGCTAACGTTGCAACACCTCCAGTACCAATTTTGCCACCAATTCCATCTAAAGGGGCACCTAAATAAAATAAAATTCTACAATCAAGCCTATCCCAAGGTGCAAGATAACTGTAAGATACCCTCTTTCCTGCACGAGTATATTCATAATCTGTACCTGCTTTATAATTACATATGCCTTTACTTTCAGATGATGCTTTTAGCACTATCTCTGACAAACCATTTGAGAGACGAGTTAATTCTCCATAATAATGAGACATGGTACTGCCTGTTGTGAAGTAAATCACTAAAGCGAATTTTATGATCAACATATACATTTCTTGAGGCCTCTGAACTCCACCAGACATGGCTTTTATAGAGAACAGTATTAAAGCTAAAACTAAAACAGCAGTTACAGTGTTTTTCAGCCTTTTCTGTGCTACAGATATAAAACTCTCACCATTTGGTGCACCTTTACCTGCAACTAAATTATCTAACGATTCCTTAATGCATTGCACTATCATAGAAGTTACGGGAATAGGAGCTAATGATTTACTCCCTGCCTGGTTATAACAAGCTTCAGAAACATACGAGCTAAAACAGCCAGCATTATCATAACCTACAAAAATTTTCCCCCCTTGTCCGTTGAGTCTTTTTTCTTTAGATCTGATAATAGTTTTATAGTCATCATTATTACCAATAGGAACTTTTTCCTCTCCTGTACCATCTTTATTTTTGAATATCATCACAGATTTTTCACACATAGGAGCAAGTGGGTCAGGTGGCAATTCCGTGCACCCCATATCAACCCCTTGCGGCCAAGGAGTCATTTCGATACCAAGCATTTTCACACTTGCTAACTCCACACATAATCTGCCCATTTTTCTTACTGCTTTAAATGTAGCTCCATGTATGGGTTCGCTCTGTCCTGCTTTGAGAACTTTACATTTCAGCTCACCATCAACCTTCGGGGACCATGACCCATCTACATATCCAGTATCTTTCTCCCTGACATCAAAATCTATGTATCCAGTTTCTTTTCTGAAATCAAAGTCTTTCTTGTTAAAAAGATTACCAAAAGTTAAAGGGTTTCGATGACATACTTCTATATATTCACTGTATTGCACACTGTTTTTTGGCCAGTAATAACTCTCTGTACTCTCCTGAACGTTAGAATTTAAGGCTTCTTTTTCTGCTCTTTTCCCGTCATAATCTTTTTTGTTCACGTCTTCCCGAGCTTTATTTTGCAAACAAGAAAAATATTCCTCTTCTGTTTGGTAATTTTCATTGGTGCAGCCACTATAACCTGTGTCTTCTAATTTAAAATTTTTGTATTTTCCATCATGATCACGTGCAACTGGGTGTTTAACAAAACTATGTTCACAAACAACAAGCCCTCCTATCGCTTTCCAGACTCCAACAATTGCAGCTATCATTCCAACAATAACAAGAGCGGTAAACAAACCAGCAGAAGAAACGATCAAAACAATGCCAGTAAATATTGCGCCAACAGCAATCGCTACTCCAGCAAGTGCTGCAGCTGTTTTAAACGCTCCACAATCAGGATTAGAGGCACGACTAAAACTGCCAGTGGAATTAAATCTGCTAACAAATTCTGTCTTGTCAGTACCACTTACTCCATCTGCAAGCACTGGATATGAGAGTAAAAAGTCTATATTTAGTAAAAATATCGCAATTAATAGCAATGACAGCTTAGTCTTAAACATTTTTTACCTTCTGATAAAATATAGGCAACCATACTTTTGGGTTGTCCCCAACTTCATTTAATATATCGTGTAACAATAGAACACTTTCTGCACGTCCGGATAATACGTTGATTATATCATCCAGGCCTTTTAAGTCTATTCTAGCTACTACAGCATTAACTCCTTGTTTCACCAAAAAGAATCTAGTACTTGGATCTGTGTGCTTAATTAATATATACTCACGTTCAGTTAACATAAAAACATCCCGATAGACACTAGTAGCTTTCAGATTTGGTAAAAAAATCTGTGTCGCTGTTTGTTGTACAAGCGTATCGCTAATAGCACTTTTACTTGCATCCTCAACACTCTGAGTAGCAAAAATCACAAAAGCATTTAGTTTTCTCAGTACCTTCAACCAGTCTTTTATCTTGGGTGCAAAAACTGGATTATCTATTAACGCCCATGCCTCATCAAGAACGATAATAGATGGAGTACCATCAAGAGATATACTAATCCTATGAAATAAATAAATCAAGACCGGTCCAAGAGCAACAGGATCTTTGAGCAAGCTAGCCATCTCAAAACCAAATACTCTTGCTCGTGAAAAATCTAGCAAATCTTCTTTATTGTCAAATATTGCAGCATGAGAACCATTATCATGCCACATAGATATTGCCCCAGCTAGAGTATCAGGACCTGCAAGCCCTAAAAACGGTACGAGGTTTCTCAAGAATCTGTCTTCTTTTCTTAATTTAAAATTTCCTTCAATTGCATCATTAATTCGTGTAATATCTTCTGAAGTAAATTTATCATTATATACTGAAATTAAAGACTTTATCCACTCCATTAAAAATGTTCTATTATCAGAGGTATCATCAAGTTGTAAAGGATTAAAATTTGTTTTAGTTCTTGGTTCTATTACAGTATAGGTACCACTAAGTGCTCTTAAGAAAATCTCTGCACCGCGATCTTTATCAAAAAAGAATATCCTTGGAGAAAACTTCATCGCTTGGGCACACAGGAAATTCATTAAAACAGTTTTACCAGCACCAGTTGGGCCAATTATCATAGTGTGTCCAACATCCCTTATATGAAAGTTGAAAAAAAATGGAGTACCAGATGTCGTGTCAAAAACTGTAACGGCATCTCCCCAGTGGTTATTGAATTTATTACCAGTAGGATAATTATGTTGAGATGCAAATCCAGCCAAATTAAGACTACTTATTGTAGCTTTTCTCACTATATAATCGAAATTACCAGGAATTTGCGCCCAAAATGCTGGTTCAAGGTTAACTCTCTCACGTATAGGGTAAACACCGCAATTAGAAAGCTCTGATTCTACCAACGACAGAGCGTTATCCAATGATTTAGGACTTTTTTCTATACATAAAATAGTCAGGTGATGTTGACCAAACGCAATCTTACCACTCATTGCGTCATCAAGCGCTTGAGAAATTTCTGCTATTTGAGAAATAGCTTTATCTGCAGACTGTATCATTCGATTTTGCTGTATCTGCATTTTTCCAATCGCCATTATAAATTGAAAAGATTGCGTAATTATAAACTCGTGAGGAAGTTGTAAAAACGAATCAAGCATTCCTGCAGAAGTATGATTTCCATATTCTTTGATACTAATTATTCCAGCATATTTACTCTCATTATGAGTCACAACCTGTATCATCTTACGGCCAAAGAATAACCTATGTACTGGTAAGTATCTTGATATTTCAGTTCTTAGCGGAAAAAGCGTATTTGTAACGAAGCCACAATTTACGATTCTAGATAGAAACTCCATTATTTCGCAGAACAAACCATCTGGAGTTTCTTTTACTCCAAGAATTTTAGGCGAATAATTTCTAAGGCTTGTCACTACACGATTTGTCGTTTCCTCTAAATCTTCATACGTGGCACGTATATCACTTTCCCAAGCATGTTTTGAAGTTACATGTCCGAATTTTTTTAGTAGATGTGACAAAAATTCTACTCCTTTTGTGTCCGCTCTACGGATAATCGTAATGTATAGGTCATTAATAAATGATTGCCTTGTTGCGTGTTTTTCTCTCCATTTTAGATTTACGTGATTAGCGAAAAAATTCGGCAAACCTTGACTTGCAAATTCATCAGAAAAAATATTTTTCTTACGTCTGATAGTATGAAAATACAAACTAAATGCCGGAGATGAAATGCTTCTTAGCATCTGATTCCTGATGTTGTTCTGCATAACTAAATCCTCGTCATCGGCGGTTTCAAATGCAAAGCCACTTAATTTTATAACCTTAACCAACCAATTTTCTTTTGTCATCAAGGTTGTGCTATTCCAATAGCAAGAATAAGGAATAAATTCAGCAGCGTGAACTTCCCTGCTCAGAGTAGATTTATTCTTTGATTGAACAGCCCTAAACCTCAGCATCACACAACGTTAAGCAATATCATAAGAATTGGCTCCATGATAAAAACGATTTAAACATTTCGAGCACTTTCCCAATTTTACCATAAATAATTCAATAAACAACGGTTCTTTTGCAGAAGCTATATAACCAAGTCCATGTATACCTGGTAACATTAAGAGAATCACTCTTAAATCATTTGAATTAATGAAAATTAGCATGCAAATCAGGACGTTTAATATTGCAAACATATAACTCACACCAAAGAGCATTGCAGGTCTTGTAAGACCTTTAAATAATTGATCTGTTTGTATACTACCTGTGGACATATCTTTAACCTTCTAATAATAGCTCTAACACTAATACTATATCATTATATTAAAAATCCATTGAAACTAGTAGCACTTTAAGTTAAGATACATTATTTAATCCCGATAATGACAAGTTGGCCATTTCAAGAAGCGGAAAAAATATTGCAAGAGTTTCCTAATAAAAAAGAAATAATATTTGAAACTGGTTATGGACCCTCTGGTTTACCCCACATAGGAACCTTTGGAGAGGTTTTCCGCACTACAGTTATTGTAAATGCATTAAAAAAAATAGCTCCTGGTATAAAAACCAAAATCATTGCAGTTTCAGATGATATGGATGGTTTGCTAAAAATACCAGATAATGTGCCAAATCAAGAGATGCTAAGAGAGCACTTAAATAAACCATTGACTATGATACCTGATCCATTTGGCACTCATCAAAGTTATGGTCATCATATGAATTCATTGTTGTGTAAATTTCTTGATATGTTTGGATTTGAATACGAGTTCAGGAGTGCAACAGAGTGTTATAAATCTGGCGTTTACGATGAAAAACTTTTACTCTTACTGAAAAATTATGATAAAGTGATGGACGTAATGCTTCCATCATTTCGGGAAGAAAGACAGCAGACTTATAGTACGTTCTTGCCAATATGCCCAAAAACTTCTCAAGTTTTACAAGTTCCAGTAATTGAAACAAATACAGAGAAAGGAACAATCACATATGAAGACCCAAACGGGGAAAAAATAGAAGTTCCAGTGACAAAAGGAAAATGTAAACTGCAATGGAAACCTGATTGGGGAATGAGGTGGGCCGCATTTGGAGTAAATTACGAAGCTCACGGAAAAGATTTAACTCCATCTGCTGTGCTTTCAAGTCAAATATGTGAAATACTTGGAGAAAAGCCACCACTTCTGTTTTGCTACGAGCTTTTCCTTGATAAAGAAGGAAAGAAAATATCAAAATCAAAAGGAAATGGCATTTCAATTGAAGAGTGGCTAACTTACGCACCAACAGAGAGCTTAGCATTGTACATTTTTCAGAGTCCTAAAAAAGCTAAACGTTTATATTTTGATGTGATACCAAAATCAACTGATGAATATTTAGAATTTGTAAGGCGTTATCATGAGAACAAAGAAAAGGATATAAATAATCCTGCTTGGCACATTCACCAGGGCAATGTTCCCAGTATAGAAACTTCAGGCATAAATTTCTCACTACTTTTAAACCTAGCAGCAGCTTGTAATGCTGAAAACAAAGAGATCCTATGGGGTTTTATATCCTCTTATGCACCAAACGTTACACCAGAAAATAATAAAATGCTTGATAGACTTTCAGACTTTGCAGTAGAGTATTATCACGATTTTATCAAGCCAACAAAATCATATAAAACTCCAAATGAAAAAGAAAAAGCAGCGTTACTAGATTTGAAGGACACTTTACATTCTCTATCTACAACTGCTACTGCTGAAGAGATTCAATCTCAGGTATTTTCTATTGGAAAAAAATATGATTACACCAACTTACGTGACTGGTTTCAGCTATTATATGAAACGTTACTTGGCCAAAAAACCGGTCCAAGAATGGGATCTTTCATAAAGCTTTACGGAATAGGTAATACGATTTCTCTCATAGAAAGCGCTACTAAATGTATACTTTAGAGTTTACCTCCTTTCATTTGAGCTCTTTAGTTTTAATAAGAATTCCTTGACAAACTCCGCTAGCCCCCTTATCATGAAACTGAAGCTATTGTATTTGCTTTCGCCAATCTGCAGATTAAAAGGTAAGGATTACTTAATGTATCGGCGTCTTGTGTTCAATTTTTTGCAGTATATAGATACTGTATGTCTTTACAAAACTTCATCTACATCTAGATTTTTATCTAAATAAGCTGAACGCGCTTATAAAGCGTTACAAGACATCAAAAAATGCCAATACTCGACAGAGATAGTAAAAGACTAGCTAACTCGGGGATTCTTTGTCTTTTTTTCTGCTTAGGAAATATCTTAAACATTTGCAGCGTAAGTTAGTTGCAATTAAAAGCAGCTGAATTTCGCTTGTCAAGCGTTTAAAACATAAAAAACGCCAATATTTTAAAGCGGATAATAACCACGGGGCTTCTTTTGCCTTTTTTTTCATTTGGTAAATTTCTTAATGTTTGTGGCTGAATGACAACCGTCATCCCGCTACTTGTTAGCGCCGCGGCGGTATAACGGTTCGTGGTGGTATGACGTAGAGTGCTTAGAAGCTGTTATTTTGCTATAAATGGCTGTAATGGCATCATCTATTTTATTGCTATCACAGCCTGTTTGTGCAAGTTCAGTATTCCCACCACAGTTCTTTTTAACTGCTATGGATATTAGTTCTTTTGCGCTAATCTTATTGATTAAGTCTTTACTTACTTTAATAATCAAGACTGTTTTATTTTTTTCTGTTGCCGTAAAAGCTATTACCGTTTTTGGTTTTTGTTGCTGCAAAACAAACTCTCTTATTACATTTGCTGGAATATCAGTGAAAGTGTGGCTTATAAAATTTATTCCATTTATTTCGGTGCTTTTTATATTCTCTGCACTCACAAGCTTTTTATATAGGCTTTTTATTTTGGTTTCGGATCTTTTGTGTTCTTGACTTAAAATACTTAATCTGCTTGTTATTTCACTCACCGGCGCTTTTACGAATTCTGCAACTTTTTTTAAGTTAATTTCATTATCACGTACATAATTGATTGCTTCCTGACCAGTTAAAGCTTCAATTCTCCTCACTCCAAAAGCAACAGAACTCTCTGTTACTATCTTAAACAAACCAATTTCTCCAGTATGCTCAACGTGTGTGCCACCACACAGTTCCCTTGAATCTCCAATCTTCACTACTCTTACTTGATCGCTATATTTTTCGCCGAATAACGCCATAGCTCCTTCGTCTATTGCCTGATTCATGCTTTGAATTTTTGTAGATGCGGAAAGATTTTCTCTGATTAGAGAGTTTACCATATCTTCTACTAAGAATAGCTGATCCTGAGTAACTTGAGTGTTATGACTAAAGTCAAATCGTAACTTATCCGGTGCAACTAGGGAACCTTTTTGAGTGACATGATTACCCAAGATTTTTCTTAATACAAAGTGCAAAAGGTGTGTAGCTGAATGATTTCTCCTTAAGGTTTGCCTTCTTTCCTTATCTATGCTTGCTGTAACTGTGTCACCTTTACAAATTGAACCGAATTTAACTATGCATCTGTGCAAATATAGGTCATTAACCTTATTGGTATTCTCGACTATAATAATACTTCTACCAGGTTTGATCAGACTGCCAGTATCTCCCACTTGTCCACCTGACTCGCCATAAAAAGGTGTTTTATCAAGTATAATGGTTATCTTTTCTCCCTCCTTTGCAGAATCAATTACTTCATTTTTAGAGGAAACTATAGCTAGTATTTTCGCATCACTTACTTCATTGAACTCATAACCAACAAATTTTGTTTTGCCAAATTTATTGATCAAATCAAACCATACTTGCTCAACAGATTTTTCACCAGATCCAGCCCATTTAGCACGTGCTCTCTCTTTTTGTTCTCCCATTGCATCATCAAAACCCTTCTGGTCAAAATTTATTTTTTTCTCTTTTAAAATATCAAGTGTAATATCCAAAGGAAATCCGTAGGTGTCATATAGCTTAAACGCTGATTCTCCAGGCAAAGTATCGCCCGATTTTAAATCTGTAGTGAATTTCTCCAGGAGATTGATACCTTTCATCAAAGTGTCTTTAAAGTTTTCTTCCTCTGATTTTAACGTCGTTTCTATTAAGCTTTTAGCTCTGACTAATTCAGCTCCCATATAAGCCGAACTCGTGCTATCTATCAACACTGGAAAAATACGATGGAGTAGGGAATCATTATATCCAAGCAGGTGAATATAACGTGTGGCTCTCCTAATTAATCTGCGTAATACGTAATTCCTGCCCTCATTTCCAGGAAGCACTCCTTCTGCGATGAGAAATGCAGCCGCGCGAAGATGATCTGCTATGATCTTATGCGCTATTTTATTTTCCGTTCTTCCACAGTACTCTTGTGATTTACTTATCAGAGCAGAAAATAGATCAATATCATAGTTATCATGGACGTTTTGCATAACAGCCGCTATTCTTTCAAGGCCCATTCCAGTATCGATGCATTTTTTTGGCAATTTGTGTAAATTACCTTCTTCATCTTTGTTAAACTCCATGAATACCAGATTCCAGATTTCAACAATTCTATCGCCCTCTTGTAAATTAGGACTCCCATGGTCATAAAAAATTTCAGAACATGGACCGCACGGACCAGTGCTTCCCATACTCCAAAAGTTATCACCCGTTGTAATTCTTATGATTTTATCACTTGAAAAGCCACTTATCTTACGCCAAATCTCGTACGCCTCATCATCAGTATGGTAGACGGTTATGGATAGTCTGTTTTTATCAAGAGATAACTCTTTAGTGATAAATTCCCACGCAAATCCTATCGCAGTTTCCTTAAAGTAATCACCGAAGCTAAAATTTCCGAGCATTTCAAAAAATGTGTGATGCCGAGTTGTATAGCCAACATTTTCCAGATCATTGTGTTTACCGCCTGCTCTTAGGCACTTTTGACTTGAGACAGCACGTTTCATTTCAGTTTTTTGAGCACCAGTAAAAATATTTTTAAACTGCACCATACCAGCATTTGTGAACATGAGCGTTGGGTCATGTTCTGGAATCAAAGGAGAAGAAGAAACCTGCTCGTGGTCATTATTTACAAAAAATTTTATAAATCTTTCTCTGATTTCGTTTAGCTTCATCGTTTTTATTGAGGTTATCTATAAATAATAAGTTGTAATGGAAATAAAATCAATACCACTCTCTAGATCTCAGAACTTCTAGTGACATGCACCTTGTGGTAAGAAAAAATCAATATATTCACGATAAATTTACCTCATATCTGTGTTTTATATGTGGAAATTGGAATGGAAATTTATGTAGGCAAAGAAAAAAGAATAGCAAATGTGGTGACTCAACACTGGAATGACATAAAAGGATCAGACAGAGATTGGCCAGAAAGGCATGAAATAGACACTGCAGAAATAATGGAATCATGGCAGCATTGTTTTGTCATTGAAGTCAAGGATCAAGGTTATATTTGTGAAAATGCAGGAGAAAAGGCTGTTGAATTCTATGGTTTTGAGAAAAAGACGCGCATTGATAATAAGTATGCAATTGATGCACCATTTTTGCGACTATATAAAATAGATGCAGTTATTGATAAACTTGATACTGTAATAGAGAGTAAATGCCCGATCAATGAAGAGGAAGAAAGTGAAAGTGTTAAAATGAGGCAAGTATTGTTGCCACTTGGGAATAAAGAAGGTATAACACACATATTGGGCGTAATTACTTTTAAACTCCTTTAATATGCAATTTTAATTTGATTCTTTAATAAAATTATTTATATTAATGCTTAATTACTATTAAAGAACTCAATAGTAGTGCTTGTAAATTTATTTGGAATATGAAGAAAATAAAATTAAAAACTAAATCTTCTGTGAAAAAGCGCTTTCACCTTACAGCTAAGGGTAAAGTTATTTCTACTCAGTCAGGCAAAAGGCATGGCATGGTAAAGAGAAGTAAATCTAATATTTGTAATAAGCGCGGTACAACGATTCTTGGTAAATCTGACTCGCGTATAGTTAAGCTTCATATGCCTTACGGTATTTAACAAAATGGAGGTAAAATAAAATGGCTCGGGTAAAACGTGGAGTCACTACTCACGCTCGTCATAAAAAAATATTGAAACTAGCAAAGGGTTATAGAGGGCGCGCAAAAAGTTGTTATAGAATTGCATTACAAAGAGTTGAAAAAGCACTGCGATATGCTTATAGAGACAGAAGAAACCGTAAACGTGATTTCCGTAGCTTATGGATAATACGTATTAATGCAGCAGCAAGAGAGCATGGGCTTACTTATGGTAGGTTTATGCATGGTCTTACACTTGACGGAATTGATTTAAATAGAAAAATTCTTGCTGAGATGGCAGTTAATTATAAGGATGATTTTGCCAAATTAGTAGAAACTGTAAGTGGTAAATTAGCGGAGAATTCTTAAAGCAAAAACACCATGAGAATTATTTTCATGGGATCACCAGGATTTGCTGTTAATTCTCTGAGCTTGTTACTGAAATCAAAGAGCGAAGTGGTGACAGTATACACCAAGGCTCCAAAACCTTCGGGGCGTGGACAGAAGCCAATGAAATCTCCGGTACATGTTATCGCTGAAGAAAGTAACATAGAGGTATGTACTCCTATCTCTCTAAAGTTCTCGGCAGAGCAAGAAAAATTTAGAAATTTCAAGCCAGACGTTGCGGTTGTTGCCGCGTATGGATTGATACTTCCAAGAGAAATTTTGAATATTCCAAAATATGGTTGTATTAATATTCATCCTTCATTACTACCAAGGTGGCGTGGTGCAGCCCTGATACAGCACACAATTTTAGCAGGAGATCAAGAAACCGGGGTTAGCATTATGCAATTGGATGAAGGATTAGATTCCGGCCCTATTTTAAAACAGGAAAAATTTCTTATCGAAAAGAACGATAATTACAAGACATTGCATGATAAATTATCTAAGCTAGGCAGTGATTTACTGCTGAAAGTGCTAAACGAAATTAAAAAACAGCTTCCCTTAAAACAGAACGATAACAATGCATGTTACGCTGACAAAGTGGAAGACTATAAAATTTATGCAAGTGATGCCTGTGAAGTTGCTTATAGAAAGGTTAAAGCGTTTTACCCAAAAGCATTCATTAAGATAGAAAATAAACGTATCAGGATACTTGATGCTGAATTTGAAGCTCTCGCTTCAGAACAAGGTAAGATTGTTAACGATAATACGCACATAAGTTTAAAAGGTGGCACTTTAATTCCTAAAGTTGTACAAATGGAAGGGAGAAATCCTTGCAGTATTGAAGATTTTATTCGCGGCTTGAAATCAAGCATGGTAAAAAAATTTATAGAATAGACTACTTTGAAGGGAAGGTTAGGAGGACTAAAGCAACTTCTACAATTCGGTATTCCGCTGCTTGTTAGCGGAATCTACAACAAGATAACGCGTTTTGGTGTACGAACAATGCAATTTGCAGGTAATTTGGGTAGTAGATGGTGTCATTCCAGTCTGGAATCCAGTTTCTATTGTACAGCCACCTGGTGTGCTCATTTAAAGTGAAGTTTTCTGGGTCCCCGTGTCTGGGGACTGGGATTACATCTTTCTTGGTCTCTTGTATCACAATGTTCGTACAGTTGTGGATACCGCGGAGGTATGACGTAGTAGCTATATATAGACAAATTCCTTTTTCTTAGATATAATTTTAAAAAACTTTCCATATAAAAATGAAAATAAAAAGAGCTTTAATATCAGTATACGATAAAACGAATATAATTGATCTTGCATCGTTTTTAATGCAGCAACAAATAGAAATTCTTTCAACGGGAAATACTTATAAAACGCTATCTAGTGCAGGAATAAAAACACAAGAGGTCTCAGATTACACACAATTTCCAGAGATACTGGGTGGTAGAGTAAAAACTTTACACCCTAAAATTCATGGAGGAATACTTTGCAATAGAGAAAAACACAAAACGGAAATACAAAATCTAGGTATTGAGCCAATAGACCTGCTTATAACTAACCTATACCCATTTTGGGAGACAGTAAGTAGCGGCTCAAATGAAGAGCAAATTATAGAACAAATTGATATCGGCGGAGTGGCGTTAATTAGAGCTGCAGCAAAAAACTTTCGTTTTACTTCAGTTATTTCTAGCATTCAAGACTACGAAGCACTAAAAGCTGAGATGATAAAAAATAACAATGAAACAACATTGGAATATAGAAAATATTTAGCAACCAAAGCATTTGCTCTCACTGCACACTACGATTCTAATATTCACAGTTGGTTTTTATCCCAGAGTAAAAATAATGAGTTGCCAGAGTTTTTCGCACTATATGGGCATAAAGCACAAGAATTAAGGTATGGTGAAAACCCTCATCAAAAAGCTGCATTTTATAGCAATCAATTCACCAAATATCCACTGGAAAAAATACATGGAAAAGAGTTGAGTTATAATAATATAGTAGATATAGAGTCCGCACTTAACATAACTTCTGAATTCGAAGAGCCTGCAGCAGTGATAATAAAGCACAATAACCCATGTGGCGCTGCTGTTAGTAATAATGCTTTGGAGGCATATGAAAAGGCTCTATCATGTGATGAAGTAAGCAGTTTTGGTGGCATAGTTGCCTTAAATCGGGAGATAGATTTAAAGCTAGCAGAAAAATTAAACGAGATATTTTTGGAAGTAGTGATAGCACCATTGGTAAACAATGAGGCACTAAAAATTTTACAAAGAAAGAAAAATTTAAGAGTGATTATTCATAAATCTTTCCAACAAAATGTGAAATACCAAATTAAAAATGTTGTTGGTGGGTTTTTGGTGCAAGAAAATAATGACCACACAATAAAAGCAGAACAAGTAACAAAGTGCACTACAACAGAAAAAGAAAACGAAGATCTTATTTTTGCCTGGAAAATATGTAAACATGTGAAATCCAACGCAATAGTTATAGCAAAAGATGGTTGTGCTATTGGCATCGGCGTAGGGCAAACAAGCAGAATAGATAGTGTGAACATTGCAGTGAAAAAAGCAGGTGAAAAATGTAAAGGTGCAGTGCTTGCTTCAGATGCATTTTTTCCATTCCCAGATAGCATAGTTGAAAGTGCAAAACATGGAATTACAGCTATAATTCAGCCCGGCGGCTCGCTGAAAGATCAAGATGTGATAAAAGCTGCAAATGCAAATAAAATTGCTATGTTTTTCACTGGCGTTCGCAATTTTTTCCATTAGGCTTGTGTCTTATCCTTATACCGCCGCGGTATCTCTTAACATAGATCCCTCTAACAAGTAGCGGAATGACGAGGTATAAAC
>NZ_AWUH01000113.1:0-952 GCF_000689175.1 Wolbachia endosymbiont of Glossina morsitans morsitans
TTTCGCAATGTTTTGTAGTTTAAATGCCAATACTCGACAGAGATAGTAAAAGACTAGCTAACTCGGGGATTCTTTGTCTTTTTTTCTGTTTAATAAACTTCTGAAACATTTGTAGTGTAAGTTATTTGCAATTAAAAGCAGCTTAATCTTGCTTGTCAAGCGTTTAAAACATAAAAAACGCCAATATTTTAAAGCGGATAATAACCCCAGGGCTTCTTTCGCCTTTTTTTCTGTTTAGTAAATTTCTTAAATATTTGTGGCTAAACGACAACCGTCATCCCGCTGCTTGTTAGCGGGACATAGGACTGCTGTCATTCCAGTGCTCCTTTTTTTGTCATCCGAGTAGCTGACACTGGGATCCAGGAAACTTAACTTTACACCAGGTGAATGTACAATAAGAACTGGATTCCAGACTGGAATGATACCGAAGGGGCTACTGGGATGACAAAAGGGGGCACTGGGATGACAGGAGAAAGAGGCACTGGAATGACAAAGATACTGTATTTCTTTACAAAACTTCATCTACATCTAGATTTTTATCTAAATAAGCTGAACGCGCCTACAAAGCGTTACAAGACATCAAAAAATGCCAATACTCGACAGAGATAGTAAAAGACTAGCTAACTCGGGGATTCTTTGTCTTTTTTTCTGTTTAATAAACTTCTGAAACATTTGTAGTGTAAGTTATTTGCAATTAAAAGCAGCTTAATCTTGCTTGTCAAGCGTTTAAAACATAAAAAACGCCAATATTTTAAAGCGGATAATAACCCCAGGGCTTCTTTTGCCTTTTTTTTCATTTAGTAAATTTCTTAAATATTTGTGGCTAAACGACAACCGTCATCCCGCTGCTTGTTAGCGGGACATAGGACTGCTGTCATTCCAGTGCTCCTTTTTTTGTCATCCGAGTAGCTGACACTGGGATCTATTTTGCATATAACTCCAATTGTGTTTT
>NZ_AWUH01000114.1:0-1344 GCF_000689175.1 Wolbachia endosymbiont of Glossina morsitans morsitans
CTTTGTTCTATAAAATTTCAAAAAATTTGAACAAATGCAGTTAAAATAGCACATGAAGAATATAATGCTAATTGGTGGTGGAGTTGGAAATGCAGTGTTATTTTCGATAGGGAAGGCATGTCTTGAAAATAATAACAAGGTTTTGTACTTCGCTGGCTATAAGAAGTTAAGTGATGTATTTAAACGAGCACTAATAGAGCGTGCATCAAATGCAGTAGTTTGGGTATGTGAAGAAGGATTGATAGAAACAAGCAGAGATCAAGATAAATCCTTTCATGGTAATATAGTTGATGCAATAGTCTCTTATCAACAAGGAAGATTAGGTATTAATTTGAACGTTATAGATAAAATTATCACTATTGGTTCTGATAAAATGATGAAAGCTGTGAATGAAGCTAGAAAAACAATTTTAAAGCCATATCTGAAATCAGTCCACATAGCGATATCATCAGTTAATTCTCCTATGCAGTGTATGATGAAAGAAATCTGCGCTCAGTGTGTGCAGCAACATATAAATGCGAAAACAGGAGAAAGGAGTTTTGTTTATAGTTGCAGTAATCAAGACCAGGATATGGGGTGTGTTGACTTTGACTTTTTAAGTGAGCGCTTGAAGCAAAATAGTTTACAAGAAAAACTTACTGCAAAATGGATAGATCATGTTCAAAGATATTAAACAGCACAAAAAGGAAATAAGAGGGCAATATAGAGCTATAAGAAAAGATATTGATGAAAGTTATTCCAGTTATGCGGCAAATTCCCTTATTAATCTCTTTAATCAGAACTTAAGCTACGTTAAAGGCAAAACAATAGCAGCTTACATTCCAATGGATGAGGAAATAGATGTTGTGCCTTTGATGCATAGTTTACTCGATTTAGATTATAAAATAGCAATTCCTAATAAAAATAAGTTACTAAAATTTGAGAAATGGAACGAAACAAATGAAGATGTAATTCCTGACACAATCATTACTCCTGTTATTGCTTTTGATGATCATTTGAATAGATTAGATTTTGGCGGTGGTTGGTATGATACAATGATAAAAAAATTACGGCCGCTTGGAAAAATATTTATAGGTGTAGCCTATGAGAAACAATATTGTAAAGATTTACCTGTAGAAAAACATGATCAAAAATTGGATATTATAATCACTGAGATGTGTGTTAGATGTGGAAGTGGATTGCTCAAAAAAGTGGATAAAAAGGAGTAGCGTAACCCCACTTTCTGATAGTAATTTTTGCGTAAAAAAATGCATCAACTTGCTCCTGTGATTCCTCCTTCACTCACTCGTGCAGCACTTGAAATACCTAAGTGAGAAGATGGCTTCATTGCTGCAACTTTCTCAT
>NZ_AWUH01000115.1:0-3426 GCF_000689175.1 Wolbachia endosymbiont of Glossina morsitans morsitans
GAAAGTTGAAGCTAGAAACTATGACGTGCGGAAATCTCTACTTAAGTTTGATGACGTAATCAATAACCAACGTAAAGTTATTTTTAAGCAGAGAAACAATATCTTAGGCAACGAAATTAATGATTTGTTTGAAGTGTATAGCGAAGTAAATGAGAGCGTAGTAGAAGGTATAATCCAAAGTGGCTATTATGAAGATTAGATTGAAGATATAGTCAAAGAATTCCATACAAGGTATGGAATAACGCTTGATAAAGAAGACTTGGCAAAGTTTTTGAATAAACAAGAAGCTTTGAATTATGTAAATGATAAGATACAAGAATTTTTTACTGAGAAAGAAAAATATTTCAACAGTCAGCACACTACAGATTTGTGGAATACGATCGTGAAGCAAATGATGATAATGACACTTGATCATTTATGGAGGGAACACCTTTCAGTTCTAGAGAGCCTAAGACAAAGCATAAGCTTACGTGCTATGGGGCAGAAAGATCCACTGAATGAATTTAAACGTGAAGCTTTCTTGATGTTTGAGTCGATGCTTGAAAAATGGAAGGAACTCACCATTCATCGCCTAGCGCACTTTAAGTTGGCAGACAACCAAGAGATAGGCAATAGGTTACATTCTGCTAGAAAGAGCAGACTTCCCAAAGCGTCAAGAAACGACAAATGCCCTTGCAACTCCGGAAACACTGCCATGGTGAGGTTACTGTGGTAAATTAGTAACTATGGTTGTACAGTCTCTTGCTCACTTATATTATTGTATCTAGCCTCTTTTAACTCGTTCGATAAATTTTGTGACTTAGGTTTACCTACAATTTGAAAAACAAACAAATTCGTCCTCCCGCTACTCATTAGCGCCGCGGCGGTATGATGTAGGGAAACCTTTCTTGGGTTAGCTATAAAGTTAAAATTCGACCAGGACAGCCGCAATCAAGTAGCAAACGCCATCATGTCTTTAGGAGAGCTTGCTAATGAAGGCTCTTGAGTTGACGCCATTGCCTGAACGGATATGCCAATTTTTATGTTCATTTGTAACCGTCTATTATTTTGCACCCCAGTCTTTTTCAAATATTGCTAGCCCTTGGTCAGTAACTGGGTGATCGATTAATTGTCTAAGTACTTTTGCTGGCACAGTAATTGACTCAGCACCAAGCCTTGCAGCTTCTATTACATGCGCTGGGCTTCTCACTGATGCAACAAGAACTTTAGTATCAAAACCGTAATTAGAATATATAGTACATATATCTTCTATTAGCGATAAGCCATCATAGCTTACATCATCAAGGCGACCAACAAAGGGGGAAATAAAACAAGCACCGACCTTAGCGGCAAGCAGTGCTTGTCCAGGAGAAAAACATAGCGTGATGTTAACAGGTATTTTATGCTCTGTCCATAACTTTTTACAAGAAATTAATCCTTCATGTATAAGAGGTAATTTGATCACAACATTATCAGCAATTTTTGCTAAATTCAGACCTTCTGTGATCATCTCTTCATGGCTATCTGCAACAACTTCAACACTAACAGGTCCTTTTATAATAGAGCATATTTCACGCACTAAATCCTCGTATTTATCTTTACGCCCGGACTTTGCTATTAAAGAAGGATTAGTTGTTATGCCGTCAATGAACTCCTTTAGTCCTTTAATTTCATTTAAATCAACGCTATCAAGAAAAATTTCCATATTAATCTCCTATAAAAAAATACCCTTGCAAAATCTTGTCATCCTACCGCTTGACTTACAACCGTATGAACTTCCTGCGTTGTAAACATCAAACGGCCGATAACACAACTGTACAAATATTGAGACGTAAGAGTAATTTGTACCAAGAAAAAGCTAGAAATAGCAGTGCCCAGACCCCTTAGACAATGTACCATCTTTTGATTTTGTCCATTCTGGGCGGGGTTTTCAAGTTCTTTGATCTTAAATACTACATCTACTTTATCAAGATCAATGTTGACTTCTTTTACTAATGTCCTAATAAGACTATGTTTGGCTTGCCAATCTAGGTCCGATTTAACACTAGAATAAAAGCCCTCTATGCTATTTGTAATAAGATTCATTTTCTGCCGTATTCCCTTTTACCTTTTTCTTCTCTCCTTTAATCTCTTTTAAACGTTCCTTAATTTTTTTTATTGCCTGCTTAAAGTCTTCCTTACTTATAGCTAGTGCATACTTTGTTGCCGTAAAAACTTCTGGTACCCAAACAATTGTAATAAGTATACACAATCTTTGTCAACTATTTTCGGCACTGGTATATAAATCCAATTCTCTTCATCTGTACTATAAATAGAGTGACCTTACCCAGAAAAAGTGGAGAGAAAGAAAAGAGTTTTTTTGGGTAAAATAAAATTTTGGAGGATTAGAAATGGTAAGAGAATATACAGCAGAATTCAAATTGGAAGCTGTTAAACTGGCAAATGAACAAAGAAAGGCAGGTCAAACAATTACAAAAACAGCAAAGGATTTAGGAATAAAGGGTGGTTTATTAGGAAAATGGATAAAGAAACACAACGAAAAAAAGTCGGCAGCAGATGCATTTCCAGGTAGAGGTAACATGGGGCTCCTTACGACAAAGAGAGGTTTGATGTACAAAGCAAGAGTATCAAGGGAAAGAGACATTTTAAAAAAAGCCCTGGCCAGTCAAAAAGAGTAAAATATTTTTTTATATAGTAACTGCTATAAAGTACAGGAATTATGTAGGATTTTCTGCTAGTGGCTACTATAAGTGGACCACAAGGAAAATAAGCAGTAGAGAATCAGCAAATAAAGAGTTATTAGCAGACATTCAAAAAATATATCATGTTTCTAAATGTAGATATGGAGCTCCTAAAATTCATGCTGAATTAAAGGCTTTGGGTAAAAGTTGCAACTTAAAAACAGTGCAAAGTATTATGCAGAAAAATGGTATTCAGGCTATATTGAGAAGAAAATTTAAAATTAAGAAACAACAAACGGACAGTAGCTCCCAATATATTAGACCAAAACTTTATTGTCGATCAACCAAATAAAGTATGGGATTACTTATATAAAAACCAAAGAAGGATGGCTATATTTGGCAACAATAATCGATCTATATTCACGTATGGTAGTTAATGAGCAGTTCAATAAATAAACAATTGGTTATGGACTCTTTATTAATGGCCGTTAACAAGCGTAAACCTGCCAAAAATCTACTATTACATAGTGATCAAGGTTCACAAATATACTTCGCAAGGTTATCAATATCTCTTAGCTGTAAAGAATATAGATGAGTAATAAAGGCTGTTGTTACGACAATTCTGTTGCAGAAAGCTTCTTTAACTCATTGAAAAGAGAAATACTTATTGATACTTCACAACACTCTGCTCAACAAACTAGAACTGCAATATTTGAATACATAGAAATTTTTTATAACAAACAACGCCACTATTATAGCCTTTCTT
>NZ_AWUH01000116.1:0-6153 GCF_000689175.1 Wolbachia endosymbiont of Glossina morsitans morsitans
AAAAATAATATATCAGGATTGATTTCAGTGGGTCTACCGATGAACCCCATGTCTAATATCTTTTCGATATTATTTGATCTATCTTCTCTAAGCGTAGCGGTTATTTTTTCGGCTTTAATTAAGTGACCATCTTTTCCACATAATCCAATAGCTGAACCACCAGCAGAATTTATATACTGAACAATTTTTTTATTAACTGAACCACACAGTGCCATTTCAATGATTTTCATAGTGTCTTTGTCTGTAAGTCTGATACCATTCACAAACTTACTGTCCATACCCAGCATTTTTAACCCCGAGTTAATTTCATATTCTCCGTCATGAATTATTACCGGATTTATACCAAGCTGCTTCAACAAGACAACATTATGCACAAAAGTATTAAATAGTGTTTCATCTAAGATTATTGTACCACCGCATTTAATGACAAAAGTCTCGCCTACAAAGCTAGGTATGTTAGATAGCACTTCAAGTAATATTTCTGCTTTTTGTTCAAATGATACCTCACCCTTTAAAAATTCACTACTCTTCATTTTTTTATCTTGTAAACTTGAAAAACTCATCTCTTACCTTGGTTATTTTATGCTTAACACGGATGCTCATTTGATGAATTGACACATTCTCATTATTAATCCGTTTTTGAATATCTTCTATAACAGCACCTAAGCTTTTTTGACTTACTTTATCTATTTTTGTTAGCACAATGTTAAAGTTAATGTTATTATATATTAACCAATAAATGAAGTCTTTGTCTATTTCTTTTAATCCTACCTTGCTATCTATCAACACAAACACTCTTCTTAGATTTCTTCTTTGAATTAGATAATACTCAATTAAGTTTAAATATTGTATAATTTCCTCCTTGCCTCCATGAGAGTAGCCATACCCTGGTAGGTCAACAAGTCTGAACTTATCATTGTACATAGAGTAAAAATTTATTTGTCTAGTGCATCCAGGTTTAGAGGAAACTCTGGCAGCTTTTTTGCTGTTTATCAGTAAGTTGATCAGACTGGATTTTCCTACATTTGATCTACCAGCAAACGCAATCTCTGGAGCCGACTCATTTGGTAATGATTTTATGTCCGAAGCTCCAAATATGAAATTGCAGTTTGATGTTATCTGTTTTGCCATTATATTCAACTAGAAGGTGGTAGGTATATCATAGTGTTATTGCTTGATATAAGAAATTTTTTATTTCAGTATATATTACTTAGCTAGATCTGTGCTATATGGATATGGAAAATAATTTACAAGACTTAAAGAAAAAATTTAATGATATAGAGAGGAATTTGGAAAATCCTACCAATTTAAGTCAAAAAGAATTCATTACCCTTTCAAAGGAATACTCTGAGTTCAGGCCAATAATCAAGATAATTGATGAATATAACACGCTGAAAGAGGAAATTTCAGACTTAGAAGAAATAATAAAAGATGAAAACAGCGAAGGTGATATAAAAGAGTTAGCAAAAGAAGAATTTTTCGAAAAGCACAAGGTATTATTACCAAAAATAAAAGCAAAATTAAAGTTAGCATTATTGCCCAAAGATGAAGATGACTCAAGAAATGCAATATTAGAAATTAGAGCAGGTACAGGCGGAGAAGAAGCAGCATTATTTGCAGCAATGTTATTTCGTATGTATCAAAAATATGCAGAAAGAAGAAATTGGAAGTTCGAGCCAATAAGCATTTCTAATACAGGTATAGGTGGCTATAAGGAAGCTTCTGCACTCATTAATGGAACAGAAGTTTTTGCAAGGTTGAAATTTGAATCAGGGGTGCACAGAGTACAGAGAGTGCCAGAAACTGAATCCTCAGGAAGGTTGCATACCTCTGCCGCTACTGTTGCGATATTACCTGAAGTAGAAGAAGTTGACTTTAAAATAGAAGAAAAAGACTTACGAATAGATGTTTATAGATCCAGTGGTCCTGGAGGGCAATCAGTGAATACAACTGACAGCGCAGTAAGGGTCACCCACTTGCCGACAGGGATAGTTGTGATACAGCAAGATGAAAAATCGCAGCACAAAAATAAAGCTAAAGCGCTCAAAGTATTGAGGGCAAGGCTATACGAAATTGAAAGACAAAAAAAAGAAATGGAAAGGTCAACAATGAGGAAAAGTCAGATTGGCTCTGGGGATCGTTCCGAGCGCATAAGAACATATAACTTTCCGCAATCAAGAATAACAGACCACAGAATTAATCTAACTTCACATCGGCTAGAGCAGATTATAAAAGAAGGTGAACTAGATGAATTTATTGAAGCATTAATTTCACGTAATGAAGCAGAAAGATTGGCAGGGGAAAGTTAGCAGCCTACAATGGAATATCTTTATTAATTACATAGGATTTTTTAAACGCAATAGATAGACAGTAAAAACAAGTTCTAGTACTATCGCAGATAGCACAAGAAGAGATACACTGATTGTTTGACCATTGTAAATGTAGCTTGTTAAGCCGATAAAAACAGCCATGATAAAAGCTCTAATGAACGAGAGTGCAGAAGAAGCCGTACCTTTAATTTTAGGGAAAACATTTATTGATGCATTAAAAATCACTGGCTGGCAAATTGCACAACCGATAGAAAAAATAATCATAGACAATGTTACTAAGTAGAAAGAGTGGGGTACAATTATACTGAATATTACAAGCAATAGAGACCCAATAGCACCCACGCTCGCGCCAGAAATTACACACCATATTTCTCCAAGTTTCTGCAAGATTTTGCCAGCAAATAGACTAATGAGTGAGAAGCACCCAACTATTGCACCTTGATGTAGTGCATAAATAGTGCTAGATAAACCAAAAGTCTTCATATACAGAAAAGGTCCACAAGTAATGAATGACATATACGCAGCAGAAAAGAGGCTTGACATCAAAGACAACGTAACAAACCTCGGATTAGATAGTAGTTTTCTGTAATCTTTCATCGTTTTTTTCAAACTGAAAATATCGCGGTCCTTTTTTGTTTCTGGTAACGCTAAAAGCAGCAAAACCCAAGAGATTAAACAAAGTATTGCAACAGTTGCATAATTACCACGCCATCCTACAATTTCATTGATGAAACTGCCTAACACTGGCGCAATTGCCATGACAACTGTAAGAACAGAATTCATGATTCCAATAAATTTCACCGCTTCGTCACCTTTATAGCTGTCTGCAACGATTGCAAACACAACTACAGATGTGCTGACACCAATGCCCTGAACAAAGCGAGAGATTAAAAGCCAAAAAATCGACGGTGCAAAAACACAACCAACAGCGCCGACGAGTAGTAAAGTGTTGCCTATGATCATAATTCTCCTTCTGCCATAGCATTCAGACAATGGACCGAAAAACAACCCTCCTATGCAAAAGCCTAGGAAATTATAAGCAATAGTTAATTGAATTGTTCCTTCTGATACGTTAAAATAGTGTACCACATCAGGAAAACTAGGTACGGAAATATCAATTTCAATGAACTTAGCAATTAGAGACAGGATTAACAGAAATGGTAGTAACATTTGAGATTTTCAATTAATGAATAAAAATATCACATTTAAAGCGTTGAAAGAAGAACATTTTTTACTGTTATTAAAATGGTTAGAAACACCTCACGTAAAGCTATGGTGGGATGCGGATATAAATTGGACACCAGAGTTAATTGAGAAAAAATATAGCAATTATGTCAAAGGATTCAAACGTTTAAAACTTGAGACACAAATTATTGAAAAACCAATGCATGCATTCATTATTAATTGTGACGGAGTTGATATTGGTTATATTCAATACTATAACAAACATGATTTTCCACCTGTGCTGCTATAGACTGGTATATCGGAGAGCTGAATTATGTGGGCAAAGGCATTGGTCCACAAGCTTTGAATATATTTTTAAACGAATTTGTCTTTAAAGTTTCTGAAAATGCTTTTGTTGACCCAGATACAGCAAATGTTCGTGCAATCCGTGTTTACGAAAAAGTTGGATTTAAAAAAATTAGGGAAAGCAATGGTACAATCTTAATGATCAAGGCAAGAATTCCTGAGAACCATGCAAGATGAGTGTTTTTAACAGCCCGTCTAAATTGCTACAAGCAGTTTAATTTTTAGTAAATATGTCATTATTCAAAAATATGCAAGAAGCTTTATAGAAACTTAACATAATTTTATCATAAAAATGTCATTCTTAAGTCCTATGTAAAAAAAAATTTTGGCACTAATTTAATTAACTATGAGCTGGATAAATTAGAAAATAAATTTTGTTTACTTTTACAACACGTTAAGATCTAATGTCACTTTATCAATCAAAAATATTACAATAGGCTAGTATGTTCCTTACTCTTTTTCTCAAAATATTACCTATTTATATTACAATATTTATTGGTTACTTAGCAGGAAAATATCTTAAAATTGATAGAAACACTATATCTCAAATACTTTTTTATATAGCTAATCCAATAGTGATTTTATATGGAGTCTCTCATACAGAAGTTAACTTAAAAGTAATTTCTCTGCCGATTTTGATATGGTTTATAGGTAGCACTATGTCCTTATCAGTGTATTATCTTTCTTCTTTTTTATTTAAGGATAACACAAGAAACATATTAGCATTTAGCTCGGGCAGCACAAGTATGGGTTATTTTGGCCTGCCGATTGCCATGGCTTTATTTGATGAAGATTCAGTATCTGTATATGTTGTTTGTTATATAGGAATGGCGCTATTTGAAAACAGCTTAGGATTTTACATAGCTGCAAATGGTATTTATACCGCAAAAGAATGCATATTAAAGTTGTTCAAACTTCCTTCGCTTTATGCGATGGTTCTGGGCTTCTTTTTAAGTATATACGATATACAAATACCTACTTTTTTAACAGATGTTATGATGAATATTAGAAGTACATTTGTCACATTAGGAATGGTGCTACTTGGAGTGAGCATTGCGAATATTGCAAGCTTTAAAATAGATTGGAAGCTTGCTTTGATCACTATTACAGCAAAGTACGTATTCTGGCCACTGTTTGTTTTAGGAATTGTCCTTTTAGACAAGCATGTTGTAGGTATATACGATGAGAGCATATATAAAGCACTGATGTTGCTGGCTATTATTCCAGTTTCTGGGTCCAGTATAATACTTGCTAATATTTTGAATTATCAACCAGATAAAGCTACTCTGTTGCTTCTAATCAGTACTGCAGTGGGACTGTTTTATGTTCCACTAATAATATCATTATTTTTTACTAAACTTGTTCCTTGTTGATCAAAAAATTAAGCGCTTGCACAACCATTATTTGGGTAACAACACAAGACATTGATAAAACTTAGAATTTATAGCTAAAGCAACTTCTACAATTTGGTAACCCGTCATCCCGCTACTAGTTAGCGCCGCGGCGGTAAATTGACCTTACCCAGAAAAAGTAGAGAGAAAGTTAAGACGTTTTTGGAGTAAAATAAAACGTTTTTTCAAAATATGACAAATAGAAGAGAATATACAGCAGAATTCAAATTAGAAGCTGTTAAGCTGGTTAAAGAAACAGGTCAAGCAAGTACAAAAATAGCAAAAGATCTAGGTATAGATGGTAGTATGTTAAGTAAGAAAATATGATGGAAAAATGTCTGGAGCATACGCATTTCCAGGCAAAGGCTCCTTATGACAAAGAAAGATTTGATCTAAAAAAAGAACTAACAAGAGAAAGAGACATTTTAAAAAAAGCCCTGGGCAAAGAAAAAGAGTAAAGTATTCTTTTATATAGAAATTGCTGTAAAACACAGGAACTATGTAGGGTTTTGTACTGGTGGTATTGGTTGCTAAGGAAAAAAGCAGTAAAGAATTAGCAAAAGAAGGGCTTCTAGCAGATATTACAAAAAATACATCAAGCTTCTAAATGCAGATATGGAGCTCCTAAAATTCACGCTGAATTAAAAGCTTTAGGCAAAAATTAAAACAGTACAAAGTGTTATGCAAGAAAATGGCATTAAAACCAAGCTTAGACGAAGGTTCAAAAATAAAAAACAGCAAATAAGCAACCGAGTTGTGGCTCCGAACACATTGGATCAAAATTTTACTACTGATCAGCCAAATAAAGTTTGGGATTACCTACATAAAAACTAAAGAAGGTTGTTGGCGGCAATAATTGACCTATATTCACGCATGGTGGTTAATGAGTAACATGATAATTA
>NZ_AWUH01000117.1:0-1080 GCF_000689175.1 Wolbachia endosymbiont of Glossina morsitans morsitans
GACTTACAATCAAAAAATAGCTTATTGGAAGTGAAAATTGAAGAATTGCGATCTATAATCATAAGGCTTAAAGCGGACTTACAATCAAAAAATAGCTCGTTAAAAAGGAAAATAGAGAATTGCAATCTATAATTATAAGACTTAAAAAGAATTATAGAGAATTGGTAGAAGTTACAGATAAACAAGAGAAAGAGTTTTTAGTAAAGTTGAAGGCAAAATCTGAGATGATAGGGTGCCAGGGAAGAGAATTAACTGAACTCAGAGCAGAATTTACCAATAAAATAAACGAGCTTTTTGAAAGGGTGGAAGAAGTCAGGAAAGAAAAATCGAAGAAAAAAAAGAAGAGTTACAAGAGCAAGTTGAACATCTGAATGCAAAATTAGAAAGAGCAAGAAATGTTGCAATATTTTCTATTGGAGAGCGTACAAAAACACTTGATGAAAATCTGACATTAAAAAATCAACAAATTGAAAGTTCACCAGCTAAAGATGAACAACAAAATGGGAAGTTAACAGAGAAAGATACACAAGGGCAAACAAAAACTAAAGCGCCAGATACAGTGAGTACAGTATCTACTGCAAAATCAACTACTGGTTCTATGAAGTCAAAAATTCCAAAGGGTTTATCTAAGCTTCGTGGGAATGAGAATTGCGATAAATTTTTATCTGATAAAAATAAAGAGTTGAAAAAAAGTTTTTCTGAATTTGAAAAGAAACACTTTTGCCATAACGTGCTTAATGAAACTATAAAGTCTCTATCAAATCAAGATGATGGCAAATTTGAAAGCAGTAAGCTGCTTGAATTATTAGAAAGTAATTTGAAACAATCCGCAAGGGAGATCAGAGAAGCTAAGGTTAAAGAAGTTGTCAACGAACATTGTAACATTGGAAAAAATATGGGTAAAGAACTACGAGATGACACGTTAAAAGCCAAGTTGTCACCTTCTGTTAGAAAATGGCGTAAAAAATTAGAATTTAACAAACAAGAAGGGGTAAATAAGATTGTAGACTCTATCTTGCACAGCTTTAATAGCAAGAATAATAATAATAACGACTCAGGAGAATTGCTTAAAGAAATTGT
>NZ_AWUH01000118.1:0-2855 GCF_000689175.1 Wolbachia endosymbiont of Glossina morsitans morsitans
TACTTTCATGACATCGTTTACTATGTGCCATATTGTAATGTTCGTACAGTTGTGGAATGAATCGCGGTATGACGTGTTGCTTGGATCAGCTATAGTATAAATATACTAGTGGTTATAGTTTTCTTATGCTGCCTTTTTGTTATTAGACAACCACAGTATAAAGGAGTGAAACGGATGCAAACAGTAGTGCATTTCTGCACCAAACGTATTACCTTTAACGAATAGTAAAATGTGAGATTTTTTGGAACTACCGTGGAGCAATTGCTCCACGGTTCCATTCTACTTAGAATCCACCCATGCCACTCATTTCTCCTGCACCCATAGGAGATGAAGCATTTTCTTTGCTTGGTACATCAACTATCATAGATTCAGTAGTTATCAGCACACTCGCAACAGATACCGCTGTTTCAAAAGCAATACGCACCACTTTTGCTGGATCAATCACACCAGCTGTAAACGCATTAGCATAATTCATAGCCTCAACGTTGTATATAAGCTCTTTATCATTCTGCTTAATCAAATAGTCAATTATAACAGCAGATTCAAGACCAGCATTTTTGACTAACCTTCTAATTGAAGCACTGAGAACTTTCTTGATAATGTTTATGCCTATTTGTTCCTCGTCACTTGCGCCTTTTAATTTGTCGAGAACAGATGAAGCATAAAGAAGCGCAACCCCACCACCTGGAACTATACCTTCTTCAATTGCAGCTCTTGTTGCATGCAGCGCATCTTCGACTCTATCTCTACGTTCTTTAACTTCCACTTCAGTTGCTCCACCAACTTTGAGCACAGCAACGCCACCCGATAATTTCGCTAAACGTTCTCTTAGCTTTTCTTTATCATAATCAGAAGTTGAAGTTTCAATTTGAGATTTAATCTGCTCGACTCTAGCTTTCACACTGTCAGAATCGCTATTTTCGCTGACAACTGTGGTATTATCTTTAGTAATTTTAACATTTTTAGCCGTACCAAGATCATCAAGCGTGAGATCTTCCATCTTGATTCCAAGTTCATCTTTTATGACGTACTCAGCACCAGTTAAAGTTGCTATGTCTTCGAGCATCTCCTTTCTTCTGTCACCAAAACCTGGAGCTTTTACTGCAGCAACTTTTAAACCACCACGCAATTTATTGATAACTAAAGTGCTTAATGCTTCACCTTCAATATCCTCTGCAATAATAACCAAAGGTTTACCAGATTTAACAATAGCTTCAAGAATAGGAAGTAAAGGTTGAATAATATTTAATTTTTTCTCTGTAATTAACAGATAAGGATTATCAAGCTCCACGATCATTTTTTCATTATTTGTAATAAAATACGGAGAGAGATAACCGCGATCAAATTGCATGCCAGTAGTCAGCTCAACTTCTAACTCTTTTGAACCTTTACTCTCTTCAACAGTTATTACACCCTCTTTTCCAACTTTTTTCACGGAATCAGCGATACTGTTACCTATATCCTTATCACCATTTGCAGAGATTATTGCAACTTGTGCCACTTCGTCTATTTTCTCTAGAGAAATTGTACGAGACATTAACGCAATTTCCTTTAATATTACATCTTTTGCCTTCTGTATTCCGTTTTTAATGCCAACACGATCGTTTCCAGCAGCAATTGATTTTGAAGCTTCCATTATCATGTTGCTAGTTAGTATTGAGCACGTTGTCGTACCATCACCAACTTTGTCGTTACATTGAGAACAACTCTGTGCAAAGATGCTTGCTATCGCAGCGTTTAATGGTTTTTCAGGCTTGATACCCTTCATCACCTTGTAACCATCTTTTGTAATTTCTAGTGCTCCATAGGGCTTATTAATCCCTACTGTTTTTCCTCTAGGTCCTGCAGTTATTGCTACCGTTGAATCCACTATTGCTGCGACTTCACGAAAGGCTTCTTGTAACTGCTCACCTGATACTACTACATTAGTCATTTTTATCACCTCTTGTTAATAAAAAATTTAGAAAACTATAATAAAACCATTTACAATGCGCTATGTTGCGCTTTGTTTCAGTTTAGTAAAATAAAGACTGCTACTTAATGACAGCAAGTATATCGGATTCCTTCATCACGACAAGCTTCTCATTATTATGTTCTATTTCTGTACCAGCCCATTGGCGATAGAACACTTTATCACCAGCTTTCACAGTTAAAGTTACGCGCTCGCCACTTGAATTGCGTGAACCTTCACCAATTGCTATAACTTCACCTTTAGTAGGTTTCTTTTCAGCACTTGATGGAAGCACAATTCCACCTTGCTTTTCTTCGCTAATAGGCCTGATCAGCACGCTATCATCTAATACATTTAAACTTATACTTGACATTTGTTTTTCCTCATCAACAAATTAACTTACAAGCTCATATATATATACTCGTAAGTTAGATTTCAAGGGCTGGAGCATGTAAAATATGCACGCCAAAAGCAGTTTCTAAAAGAGCCTAATGTTATATAATAAAATTTAGATTTATTTGTAGAGATTTCATGAGTTATATACCATTTTTAAGTCGTGGTGTGATAGTGCTATATGGGCCTGACACTAGAGATTTTCTGCAGGGTATTATAACCAATGATATTAATAAGTTGGATAGCCAAAAAGCCATTTACTCTTTATTGCTTAGCCCTCAGGGAAAATATCTATATGATTTTTTTCTTATTGAATATGGTAAATACACCCTCTTGGAGTGCGAAAACATGCACTTGCAGCAAATAATCGAGAAACTAGATTTACTTAAAACTTATTTGAGGGTAAAGATTAAAGACGTTAGTACACTATATAAGGTTGGGGTTTTGTTTAATACTAAGTTGGCGGAGTGTAGTAGTAAGTCACAAGTTATTTTTCAAGATCCAAGGCACA
>NZ_AWUH01000119.1:0-7278 GCF_000689175.1 Wolbachia endosymbiont of Glossina morsitans morsitans
ACAAATTGAAGAAGAGATATCTAAAAATATTGATGCAAAGCTTATAAAATTAAGAGAAACTAAAAATATAGATAACAGTGTTAAGCCTGTCATAAGAATTGCGCTGAACGATTATATAAAAGAAGTAAAATTGCATGATATTCTAAGTGGTAATATGTGCAAAAAGTACGATGTAAAGACAGTTACGTTGCTACTACCTGACCAAAAAACAAGGGGGGTACGTTGCCAAATTGATAAGGATGGGGCAAGAATTTATGAAGTGGCTAATGGGTCATATCAAATGACTTTAAAGTGGAATGCTCAAGGAAAAGAATGTAATATTAAAATTAATATTCATGATAATGGCTCCGTAGAACTTATTGAGGGTAATGGTGTTACTATGGAGCAATTAGCTGCACATAAAGAAGTAAAAGTAGGAAGGCAATATGAAGCAAAGCCTTTACATGAAGTGTTAGCATCACAATTGCCACAAACACAATTACAACAAAGCTCTGAAGAAGTAAAATTTTTGGAGCAGCATTCAACAAATGTAGAAGACTTGAGCGGCGCATCACACAAGCTCCTCCTGCTTCAAAATAGGTAAAGTAGTGAAAATTCAGTATAAGTTGCTTGCATCTGCAAGTAACTTATACTCTTAAAATGAGCAACATAATACTACCAAGAAATTTCTATGAGCGGTCAACTTTAATTGTAGCTGGAGAGTTATTGGGAAAAGTCCTCAAATTTTCTAACTTTAGTGGAATAATAACCGAAGTTGAAGCCTATATAGGAATGAATGACCCAGCTTGTCATGCGGCAAGAGGCTATACTAATCGAACCTCAGTAATGTTTGGTGTGCCGGGGTTTTCGTACGTATATTTTATATATGGAATGTACTACTGTTTAAACATTGTAACAGAAGCAGAAGGGTTCCCAGCACCACTTGAACCACTTGAAGCAAATTTAGGTGGACCAGGAATATTGTGCAAAAGATTAAATATTACAAAAGAACATAACAAACAGGACCTTACTATAAGCCACGAATTTTGTGTTTATGAATCCCACCTCAAACCAGATTATATTTGCACTCGGAGAATCGGAATTAGTAAAGGCCAAGAGAAATTTTGGCGGTTTAAGATTTTCTAAACTTAACACCTTGCGTAGACTATTTGCCAATCGGATAATTACCAGTGAAACAAGCATCACAATATTGTGGTATAGCATTGTTGCGCACCTCTCCTTTAACAGCCTTATATAGTCCATCAATACTCAAGAAGGCTAGGCTATCTACTCCTATAATTTCCTTAATTTCCTTTACAGATTTATTTGCAGCAATTAAATCTTTGCACTCTGGCGTATCTATTCCATAAAAACAAGAATGCTTAATTGGTGGGCTTGAAATTTTGAGGTGAATCTCTTTTACTCCTGCATCCTTTAGCATAACTATTATATTTGTTGTTAACGTACTACCACACACTATACTATCATCTATTAAAATTATGTTTTTACCTTTCAAAGTGTGCTTATTAGCATTGAATTTTAATTTTATTCTAACTTTACGTACTTCAGCGGTTGGTTGTATAAAAGTTCTTCCTATGTAATGATTACGAATTATTCCCAGTTCCATAGGTAATCCTTAATGCTTTGCATATCCAATAGCTGCAGGTATTCCAGAAGCAGGTATTGGTACAACCATATCTACATTGTTTTTTGGTGGGCTCTCTTCTGCAAGTATTCTTCCTATTTCTTTTCTTGTATCGTATATAGACCTATTCTCCATTATTCTGTCTGGTCTTGAAAAATAAACGTATTCAAAAATACAAAAACTTGATTTTTGCTGTGGGAAAGGAAACATTGAGGCTAGCTCACTACCCGAACTGATGGTAACTAATTCGCCTGGTTCTATTTCTCTAACAAACTCTGCATTTATTATATCAAGAGCACAAGTTTCAGATGCAAGAACGTAAGAACCGTTTAACTTTCCTAGAACAAGAGGCCTGATTCCAGATGAATCACGTACTCCAATAACTACTTCTTGATTGATTGCAACAAAAGAATAAGCACCTTGTATTTGCTTTAATGCATATATAAAACTCTCTAAAAAGCTATCTTTTTCACCGCTTGCTGTCAGATGCACTACTACTTCTGTATCAATATCTGACTGAAAAACGCACTCTTGTTTAATCAATTGTTCGCGTATCGGAGAAATATTAATTAAATTACCATTATGTGCTATGGCGAAATCCCCAAATTTGCCACTTTTGCTAAACATGGGCTGCACTCCAAATTTATTACCACTTGTTGAGTATCGAACATGACCTATTGCACAATCTCCAGGTAAGGATTTCTTTATTTCATCTACATCATCGAATACGCTGCTCACTTGACCTTGAAAGTGATAAGAGTGCAGCTTATCGTTGTTACTGGTTACTACGCCAAAAGACTCTTGACCTCTATGCTGCAAAGCGTGGAGAGCAAGTATAGAGTTAAAAGCAGCACCTTGGTTGCAACTTATGCCAAATACCCCACATTCCTCACGCATTTCATCTAGCATAAAAACTATTAAGTAAAATTTAATTTTACTTTAGCATAGGTAAAATGCAAGCATTTTGTTGTTCATCTGCTTTTATTGCCAGCAATAATCCTATGCATATTAAGCTTGCAGCAGTTGTACTTCCTCCATAGGACAGAAATGGCAATGGGTCGCCTATCACAGGTAAGAGGCCCATTGTCATTCCGATGTTTATAAAGAAATGAGCACTAAAAAAGGCGAAAATGCCGATAGATACCGACTTAGAAAAATAATTTTTCGACCTATAAGCGATAGAGAAAATTATGCCAAGTAATGAGGTATAAAGCAAAATTAAAGCCATGCTACCTAAAAATCCCCATTCCTCACTCAGCACTGCAAAAGCAAAATCTGTACGTTTCTCCGGCAAAAATCCAAGTTGAGTTTGACTTCCGTTAACAAAGCCCTTACCAAGCAAACCTCCTGAACCAATAGCTATCTGAGATTGCTGCGCATTATAACCTATTCCAAGTGGATCCACTGATGAATCCAAAAACGACAATATCCTTTGCTTGTGATAAGGACGTAAAAAAGGCCAAATAGCCGGTACTGCAAAAATGCCAAGCGTTCCACATATTACCGAATGAGATCTTTTTATTATTGCTGTGAATATAATTGATATCCCTATAAATAACATTATCACAGCTGTGCCTAAATTAGGTTGCTTTAACACCAAGAACACGGGTAAGAAAATAATTATAAGTGCCTTAAGCAATCTTTTAAATTCCATCATTTTATATACACTCTGCTTATCAAAATAGCGAGCAAGCGCAAGTATTAAGCCTACTTTTGCAAATTCTGATGGTTGCAAACTAATTGATCCAATTCTTATCCACCTTGTTGCACCCATTATGTGTGAGCCAAAAAAATTCACTACTAATAGCGAAATCACTTCTGCTACATAAAAAAAGTAGGCGTGCTTCAAATAAAAATCTAGCTCTATGAATGACATAGCTATAGCAAGTAGGAAAAAGAAGGAGAATATGACCAGTTGGTGAATCGCAAATGGCACCCACTTTCCTCCAGCAGAAGAGTATTGAACAACAATGCCAACGCAAAACAGCGCTATCACGTTAATGACTAACAACCAATGAATCTTCTTCAGTCTATCCACAATAAAGACCTTATAACCTTAAAGTATAGTAAAATATGAAACAAAGATAAAAATCAAAAAACCAACTTCTCAACTACTAACCGAATTGGAGTGCTATATATTCCAGATACTACTGTTAAAACTGCCATAAACAATAGACAGAAAAGCATAGGAAATGGCACATCATTAATTTTGTCCGGTGTCATTCCAGTGCGTGACGTTGCATCATTTTCAAAATACATTTTCTCTACCATCTTCCACATATATATCAATGCAAGGAAAGAGCCAGCAGCAAATGTTACAAGGGAAATCCACGCATGAGATTCGATAATTGCTTTCATTATATACCACTTGCTTACAAAGCCATTTGTTAAATGCACACCGATTAATGCTAAACTGAGTAGAGTGAATGCAAGTGCTGTATAAGGCATTGATTTCTTGAGTCCCGATAAATTCTCTATTTTTGTTGTATCAAATTTGTAAGAAATACATCCTGCAGCCATGAGTAAAGATGTTTTTATTATGCTGTGGTTTACTATGTGAAGAATTGCTGCAAATACACCTGTTTTTGAGTTAAAACTCAGTGCTAAGATTATATAACCAATTTGGCTGACACTAGAATTAGCAGGCAGTCTTCTTATATCTCTTGCAGTTATTGCAGATATTGACCCAAATATAACAGCGCAAAGTGCGAGGATAATTATCACATTGTCCAACAGCGGCTTAAACAAGAAAAAATGTTGTTGGAAAATGGTATAAAAGATTCTGATGAAAACATATATCATCACTTTAGTTACTGTGCCTGAAAAGAATATGCTGATGAAACTTGGCGCTTCACTATATGCATTAACCAGCCACCTGCTTAATGGAAACAGTGCCATTTTAATTGAGAGACCAACAAAAATGAACAATGTACCAAGTTTTATGATGTTGTTATCGTATAATGGAACTATTCTTTCAGCCATGTCAGACATATTGAGTGTTCCAGTCATTGAATACAAGAGCCCGATGCCAAACAAGTAAAACGTTGCCCCTATAGTGCCACTAATTAGATATTCAAATGCTGCAACCAAGGCTTTTTTCCCATTGAAACTAATACATAAGAAGAAAGAGATGAAATTTCCAAGAAAACGTAAAGGTTAAATAAGTCGTTTGTTACTAAAATCCCGAACAGTCCGCTTAAGCACAGTAGAAATAGAGAGTGAAAACCAGTGATTTTGTTTTTGCTCATCTCATTTTCGTTAATATAAAAGCTATAAAGCACACTAATCAGCGCTATAAAATTCACTAGGGTTAGAATTAAGGAATTTAACACGTCGATTCTTAACTCTATTCCATACGGAGGAGCCCAATTTCCAAGGTGATAAGTTATAATTTCACCTTTATATGTTGTAATGAGTAGTATTGATGAAATGATAAGAGTGATTGTTGTTGCAATAAAAGAAATAAACCAAGATACCTTGTGTTTCTTGGCAAGAAAGCAAAACATTGATGCAATTATTGGGATAATAACTTGTAAGATTGGTAATTGCATTAAATTGTTGTTAATATATCGTTAAAGTATTAGTATATATAATACTTTTTGTTTTAATACCCTTATGTTATCTAAAATTTGTAATGCAATAAAACGCCTATTACGAAGAGAAGATAAATTTGTAGGAAGAGATGAAAATGGAAATTCTTACTATGAATCAAGTAAAGGAAAAAGGTGGGTTATGTATAGCAGTGTTTCTGAGCCTACAACAGTGCCTCCGGAATGGCATATATGGCTTCACTATACTGATAATGTAGTACCAGTTAATAATAAAAAAAGAAAAGTAAAACATACTCCTAATTTAACGGGTACAAAAGATGCATACTATCCAAACCAAAAAGTGAAAAATTACTATAAAAGCTGGAGTCCTGATAACTAAAGATGCGAAGGTCAAATATACTTGAAATAACCGCTGGATTATTTGTATTAATTTTTACTATTTTTCTGATTTTCTTTGCTATTGATAAGCTATCTTACATAAAGAAAAACTATAAGGATTGCTATAAAATATATGGTCTTTTTGCTAACGCTAACGGTATAGGAGTTGGTGATAGTGTCAAGATCTCTGGTGTAGATGTTGGAAGCATAACTGGTGTATCACTTGACAAAGCTACCTACGTAGCACGAATCGGTATGTGTATAAGCAAAGACATAAAATTGCCAATTGATAGTTCAGCTCTGATCACTAGCAGTGGAGTTGTTGGTAGTAAATTTGTTAATATATCACCTGGATCAGATATTAAACTAATCTTGCATGGTGGTAAAATAGAGTATACTCAAGCTGAAGCAAATATGGGTGGAATAATGGACAGAATTCTTGGTATGTTTACAAAGTGAAAATGGCAGGATTCCAAGTATATCCGTTCAGGTAAAGCCTCCTGTAGTTCTAAAGTATTTAAGGAGTTTGCCTTATTTCTTGCCTTTTCTACCGCTTGCTTTGGGGTTTATAGTATAGAAAGTGCCTTAACAGTTGCAGTGCATGTCTATTAATGATAATGATAAAATGAAAATTAATTCATTTTGATATTATGACTGGTTTACTGTTTGCCGTACTATTGTTCCTCTGTGGTAGTGATGCACTTGCAAAACAGGAGCCACGTTCAATAGCTGGAGATAATCACATAAAGGTGATAAATTATAACCCACAAGCTATACATAAGTATACGGGTTTTTATGGTTATCAGTCCAGTATATTGTTTGAACCAGGGGAGGTAATACAAAACCTTTCAATGGGTGATTCAACTGGTTGGCAACTCCTTCCTCAAGGTAATAGATTGTTTATTAAGCCTATAGATGATATTGCCGATACTAATGCAACTATAATTACCAATAAAAGAGTTTATTACTTTGAACTTCATGCTGAAGAAGCAACTGGACTAGATGATCCAAAATTAGCATGTGAAGTAAGGTTTCTTTATCCACTATTTAGCAGTGATGAGATTTACACAACAAATAACGGTGATATCTTCGAACAAGCTAGTCATACCATTATTCCTGATATAAACGATATTGAAGTTGTAAAGAAAGGCTTAAATTTTAATTATTCCATCTCGCACGTTAAAGGCAGTCAGTCAATAATACCAATCAAGGTTTTTGATGATGGAAAATTTACATATCTACAATTCAATAAAATAAACTCTGATTTCCCGGCAGTTTTTATGGTTGATTCTGCAGGGTATGAGTCTTTAGTAAACTTCCGTACAGTTGACGACTACCTGATAATCGAAAGGGTGAGTTCAGTGTTTACTTTAAGGAATGGATCGAGTACAGTTTGCCTATTTAATGAAAACATACCTTTCAAAAAAGGGTGAGTGATTAAAGGCTATAATGCCCGAGATATGCGTGCAAAATTTTTTCTATGATGTTCTGTAATTCCATAAAGGCCAATAGCGTTAAGTTGCTCTTTTGTTCCATATCCTTTATTTTTATACCAATTATATTCAGGATGCTTATTGTGCAATTCTTGCATAAGCCGATCTCTCGTAACTTTTGCAACGATTGAAGCTGCTGCAATTGATGTACTCAAATTATCACCATTTACTATGGATTTCACTTGCCATTTCACTTCAGGTGGTTGATTACCATCAACTAGCACATAATCTA
>NZ_AWUH01000120.1:0-1746 GCF_000689175.1 Wolbachia endosymbiont of Glossina morsitans morsitans
CTTGCGTAAGATTTTGGCAGCCTCTTAACATTTTTTGGCATTTCAATTATGTATTTAACGTTGCGTTTTTTTGCGTAGAATACTGCTTTTTCAAGAGAATCAAACTTTAATACAATCTGTTTTTTTGGATCTTTTGAGCCAACCCACCCCATTAAAGGTGCAATGTAGTAAGAGCCAGATTCAATTTTCAGGTGCCAGAAATTTGTATTACCTAAACCAGATTGTGTTGCAGTTCTTGTTGGTCTATAAATCCTAAAAACTACTTTATCGTCAATGCCCATAGTTCTTGTTAAATAAGCTTAAATATATATCTAAATAAATCCTTTCACAAACAATTAGTATGAAAGAATGAAGTTTGAAATAAATATTTTTATGTTATATTATTATTAAATTATATTAAAAGGATTAGCTGAATAGGAGTAACCGATGACGCAACAGGAAATAGTAACAATTAATGCAGAGTTACGTGATATAACAAAAACAAAAGCGATGCATTCTCTAAGGAAGAAGGGAAACATCCCTGGAATCATATATGGAAAGGGCCATGATAATGTAAATTTGACATTGTCTGCAAAGGAATTCACAAAGCAATATAAGTCAGGCTCTCTTTCTGCACATTTGATAGAGCTGAATATTTCGGGCAAAAAGGAATATGCTCTTGTTCGCGATATCCAATTGCATGTAGTAAAGGATACTGTGCAACATGTTGATTTTCAGTTTGTTGATAAAGGCAGTGAAATTAAAATAGACATACCTCTATCATTTGTGAATGAAAGTAAAGCTCCAGGAATCAAATTAGGTGGAGTGCTTAATGTTTTGTGTCGTTCTATTGCTGTTAAATGCTCTCCTGATAAAATACCTCAGGTTATTGAAGTTGATTTATCCGGTAAAATGATTGGCCAGTCTATACATATTAATGATGTAAAATTACCAGAAGGTGTTAAGTTTGTAGCTCATGAAGAAGAAAATTTTACCATTGTTACAATTTCTGCTGCCGATAGTGACGTTGAAGAACCTCAGGCAGAAACAGAGGAATAGTGCACCTGATAGTTGGGCTTGGTAATCCTGGCAGTCAATATGAGCTAACTCATCATAATATCGGCTTCATCACCGTTGATGCAATCTGCAAATATTGGGGTTTTCAGTTGTTCTCTAAAAAAGCCGATTATCTGATAACCTCTGGCATGATTAATGATAATAAAATCATGTTAATAAAGCCTTATTCATTTATGAATAATTCAGGCATCCCTGTTGCAAAAATACGAAACTTTTACAAATTATCGCTAGACAATATCGTTGTCATACATGATGACGCTGATTTGGAACTTGGAAGAATAAAAGTAAAGAAAGGTGGTAGTTCTGCTGGACATAATGGACTTAAATCCATAGATAGTTTTATTGGCAACGATTATTGGCGCTTGAGATTTGGAGTGGGTAGACCTGAAGATCAAAGAAGCTTAGCAGATTATGTGTTATCAAAATTTTCAAATTTTGATAATGTTACTCCCTTAGTGGAAAAAATAGCAAAAAATATACACTTAATGCTGCAAGGAGATAATACAGCTTTTATCAATTTGATTGTATAATATTACGAAACACAGGGAGTGTATGGTCCCAGAGTGTGATGGTGTGGATTTAGTGTGAACAATTCAGGAGATTTTGTCCACTGTAAAGATATAAACTCAAAAGGTGTAAGACCCTTAAGAGTTTTGAGTCTTTTAGCATAATTGTAGGCCATAACAAAGT
>NZ_AWUH01000121.1:0-1904 GCF_000689175.1 Wolbachia endosymbiont of Glossina morsitans morsitans
CTTGCCAACAACTCTGAGCGGGTTAAACAGCTCATAATTATATTTACAATGACTAACCTTAACCAAGGTAAAATGCCTAGAGAAGCGGTTAGGAACATTAAAACTTATTTCTCCAAGTAATGACGGCGAGTCAATAGCGCCGTTTATTAATTTGATTGCAAAGCAAACGCCAAGAACAAATCTACGTTTTTCAAGAGACGGTAAGGACAAAAGAAGCAACCTATTTTCATAGGGGGGAAGAGAAGCAGACGGATCCCAACCCAAATTCCTAAGAGCAAACAACAGGAATTGCTTTTGAATAGATTCAATTGAGTCTACATAGCACCTGTACGAGGGAGACCACACAATAGAAGCGTACTCAAGTATAGGCCTAACCAAACACGTATACAGCCTCTTGGTAATATACGGATCATCTAGCTCTTTGGACCACCTCTTGATGAAACCAAGAGCGGACCTAGCTTTGCTTATCGAGAACTCAACGTGCAAATTGAAACGTATGAAGATAAAATTATTGTTGATAGGGCTCGTAAGATTCAGAAATTTCTTTCTCAACCTTTTCACGTTGCAGAAATATTTACTGGCATGCCTGGTAAATTTGTTTCACTTTCTGATACTGTTTCCAGTTTTAAAGGGATTGTTGAAGGCAAATATGATCACTTACCAGAGGCTGCTTTTTATATGGTGGGGAATATAGATGAAGCAATAAAAAAGGCTGAATTAATACAAGCTGAAGCTAAATAAAAGTTAAAGATTATGAATACTTTTAAAGTGCAATTTTTCTCTCCTGATGATCAAATTTCATTCAGTGGAGTGGTTTCTCTTTCAGTAACTGGGCTCGAAGGGGAGCTTATGATTTTAGCTCACCATGCTCCTTACTTAATTTATTTGTTGCCTGGTATGATTACTGCTAAAATGAGTAACCAAACAGAAAAGAAGGTTGTAATTGATAGTGGCGTATTAGAAGTTGCAAGTAATAATTGTAGCATTATAACAAGTCAAATTCAGGTTTTTGATCCTGCAATTCATGATGAGAAATCGTTTAAAAATAAGAGAATTAGTATATACTTAAGTTATCTTGATGAGAAGTTTCTTTCTTAGTTATTTTAGGCAAAAAGTCAATTGATCTTCAAGTGGCTATAAGATTTTTGCTCAGGGGGCTCTTTTTTGTCATCCCAGAAAACCCGGGGTGTCATCCCAGTGTCGGAGTACTTTAGGTGTATGATCCCAGAGTGTGATGGTATGGGACCATACACCTAATCAAATAAAAATTAAAGAAGGAGAGTTGGTTGTAACGGTTGGAGATAACGACTTTGTTTTACCTGGAATTTACGTTGGATAAACTACAAAAAATAACAGGTAAAACTCAACGTAAATTTAAGATAAACCGATTTTATTAGTATTATCAAACCAAAATCTGTTTTTAATTAATCAATAATACTTTTTTACATATTTTTATCCCCTTTCATGGATTTTTTAATTTTATAGATGATATCTAATATTATTAGAAGCATTGTAAAATATCTTATGACAAAAATTATAAAATGTATTAGCATTATTGGTATTGCATGTTTGACCTTACCCAGAAAAAGTAGAGAGAAAGTTAAGACGTTTTTATCATGAGAATAAATTGTGCAGGAATGCAATTGTTAATAGTAGAATGTCTACGTTATTTGTTATAAAAGATTTCTATGTATTCAAATATGGCAGTTCTGGTTTGTTGAGCGAGAAGTATCAATAAGCAGCTCCCTTTTAAGTGAACTTTTCTGCAACAGAGTTATCGTAACAACAGCTCTTATGGCTCATGCTGGAAATGATGTTTTTTGTATTCAATAGAAATTGGTAATTTTGAGAGGTATACTGTGACCCTTGATCGCTATGTAACAGCAGATTTTTATCGGGTTTGC
>NZ_AWUH01000122.1:0-6286 GCF_000689175.1 Wolbachia endosymbiont of Glossina morsitans morsitans
GATGCAACAAAGCCATCCCAGTGTTTGGGCACTGGGATGACAAGAAGAGAGTACTGGAATGACAGGAGAAGGGGGGGCGTACTACCGTCATAAAGGAACCAGTGTCAGCTACTCGGATGATACCTTCTTTCTACTTAGTTTGGGTTATGCAAGAAGTCTATTCGCGGTATAGATTCCGCTAACACGTAGCGGGATGATGGTTGTCGGTAAATCTAAGTCAGTTTAGCTATATGCTTTTAATTCCCCCAAAAGGAGAGTTAAATATGTGAAACTCTAGTTGATATAATTTAATGAATGGTTAATTTAAATTACTAATTTACTTAAGAGATTTTGATAATATTTAACCCACTAGCTTTTCTATTTTCCATATCATGATGGGCTTGAATTATTTCATCAAGTTTATATTTTTTATTGATCCGTACAGTTAAAAGTTTTTTTCTTATCATCTCGAAGATTTCCATTGTGGTAAGCACTAATGTGAATCTATCATTCTTATAATGGTATATTGAGGTTCCAGTTGCAAATAACGAACGTGAACTAAGTAAAGAAAAACTAATAGGAGCGTTACCTGATATCTGCCCATAGGAAACGTATATGCCGAACCTGCCTAAAGATTCAAAAGAGAGCTTACTTGTAGCGTAACCTATGGGGTCATACACTGCACCTACTCCTCTGTTTTGCGTAATCTCCATAATTTTAGAAACGAAGTCTTTATCATTGTAGTTTATTGCGTATGTGCAGCCACTTTGTAAAGCTATCTTCATTTTTTCATCAGAGCTTACAGAACCTATCACTACACCTTTTTTATCCTTTGCCCATTGGCATATTATTTGTCCTAAGCCACCATTAGCCCCATGAACTAGCACGAAAGCACCAGGCCTGATTTTATAAGATTGATTAACTAAATAGTGAGCTGTCATACCTTTAAACAGCACTGCAGCAGCAACTTCATCAGATATGTCATCTGGAATTTTTATCAGATATTTCTGGTGTATAATGCGCTTTTCACAATATGCCCCTGGAGGAGCTGTGCAATATCCAACTCTGTCTCCAACCTTCAACCCATCACTGATTTTTTTACCAAGCTTTTCAATAACTCCCACTGCTTCTACCCCAAGCGCTGATGGTAAATTTTTAATTTTGCGTGTACCTTTTCTGTGCTCTAAATCATAACGATTTAAGCCGATAGTTGTGTGACGTACTAAAACTTCCTCGCCTTTTGGCTCACCTATATTCTTATCTACAAATTCTAATACTTCTGGTCCTCCAGTTTTTTTTATTTGTATAGCTCTAACCATGATGAATGTAAGATAAAAACTTTAATTATGTTATCTAATAATTAATATTTTGCAAAGTTATTGTTTTTACAATCAATAGACTTCTTGCGTTACCTCCTGTCATCCCAGTGTCAGCTACTCGGATGACACCCTATTGATTACTGAAATGACACGGTTTGCAAACATTCTGTTACTTAAGCTTAAAAAACGTGTATGATAGTGTTATTTCGCTCAAATCTTTTGTGTTGTTATCAAGCATTATCTCAGGATCTATATAGAAAGATACGGGCATAGCTGCTTTTTGTTTTGGTAGCAACATTTGTTCTTCAAAACAAAAGCATGCAATTTTATTGAAATACTTACCTGCTTTGAAAGGCGTAACGTTATACACCGCCATTCCAAATGAAGGCTGATCAGATAGATTTTTTGCGTAATAAAAAGCTAAACTTTGTTCTCCTATGTTCACATCAACGTAGTGAGTTTCTGATTTAAACTCCCAAGGTAGATCGGACATTATATCAGCATTGAAGTGAACCCTGATCTTTTGGTTAGTTATATTTGTTGTTGCATTAGTTACTTTTCTTATTGTGCCACCATACCCAGTAGCTTTACAGAAAATGCTATATAGAGGTACCGATGCATATGCAAGACATATCATCGACACAACTAAAGATACTAAAAAGAAAACTATAGAATTCTTACTGCCTTTCCTTAAAAAGGAAAACATCTAATCCCTATTGTTGAACAAGTTAAGTAACCTGAGTAGATTGAGAAATATATTAATAAAGTCAAAATAAAGATTAGTCGCACCGAGTATTGCCAATTTAGTAGTAGCAACTTCTGATCCGTCATTATGTTTATAATAAACGTCCTTGATTCTTTGAGCATCATACGCAGTCATTAAGGTAAAGACTATTACTGATATGAACGATATTGCAAAGTGGAGAGGACTACTTCCAAGAAATAAATTTACTATAGACGCAATGATTAATCCCCAAACTCCCATAATCAAGAAAGAGCCCATACTTGTAAGATCTCTTTTTGTGGTATTACCATATAAAGCCATAGAGCCAAACATGATTGATGTAATGAAAAACGCCCTTGCTATATTTTCTGCAGTATAAACTATAAAAACATAAGATAAGGAAAGCCCCATTAACACTGAGAACGAGAAAAATATAGTAACGGCAGACTGAGCACTTAGGTGTTGAATTCTATAAGACATGTAGAACACCAATGCAACCGGAGATAACATTACCACAAGCGATAGAACGGGATTAGAATAAATTACTTGAAAAAGACCAGAAAATACTGTTAAAAATGCAACAAGCCCTGTAACGCCCAAAGCTAAAGCCATGTAATTATATACTTTAGTTAGGTAATTTCTAAGCCCAGCACTATAATAAACGCCTTGAGAGCGAATATCCTGTTCATTTCTCATATAAGACATAATATAACTCCTTTTATCCATTACTTAACACGTTATAATATAAAACCATATTTTTATCAAGTGTTTTTATTATAAACAGCTATGCACTGGCATTTGTTTTAATATAAATAGAATATAGGCCTATTGCTGCTGCATTTGAAACATTTAAGCTGTCAATTACGTTTGATATTGGGATCTTTAAAAGATAATCACAATTTTCTTTAACTAACCTCCGCATTCCTTTCTCTTCAGAACCAAAAATCATTACTCTTTTTTTCTCAAGACTCTTTATTTCATCTATATTTTCTTTAGCATTGCAATCAAACCCGTAACACCAGTAGCCGACCTTTTTTAAATACTGCATAGTTTTTACTATATTTGTAACGTATATTAGCGGAACAATATCTAAAGCCCCACTTGCTGCTTTTGCAATAGATGCATTTTCACTCGGTGAATGGTTATGTGGTAAAACCAATGCGTTGACATTAAAACAAGCTGAAGTTCTTAAAATCGACCCAATATTGTGCGTGTCAGTGACTTGATCTAAAATGACTATAGTAGAGCTGTCGTTTGAGCTTTCAGCTACTTCTTCGATGCTTAAGTTATAAAGAATAGGGGCAACATTTAAAGCAATTCCTTGATGGTTAGCACCTTTAGATAAAACGTCATTAAGTATTTTGTTTTCTACTAATCGAACTTTAATGTCCTTACTATTTACACATTGCCTAATTTCTTTTTCATGTTCTCTATAGAAATTTTCTGTTACTAACAGTTCTATACACTGCCTATTTTTATTCTTCAGTGCTGACATGCAGGTGTGCTTTCCATACAGCCAAAAATTCTCATTAGTTTTTGACGATTTCATCGTATTATCGAAAACCGGGTTTTTATAGAATAAGCAACATTTTACTATGTTTGGATATTGTTGTAAAATTATACAATTCGATTAATGCGTTTATGTCGAACGATGAGTTGGATTGGCAAAAAAATGTTAAGCCAATAGAATGTGGAAAAGTTACTTTGAAAGTTGATCATAAAGTAAATATAAAGTCTATGGTTGATAAAGGTACCTCCGACTTACAAAGGAATTTTCTTAATACCAATAATGGTAACTCACCATTTTGTCTTGACCAAAACACAAAATCAAAAGTTGATAGGGGTAAATATTTTATAAGCGATAAGCTCGATTTGCACGGCTATAGTATAGAGGATGCTTACTGTAAATTGATAGATTTTATTATCAAAAATTATCGAGCAGGAAATAGATGTTTATTGGTAATTACGGGATACGGCAGTGCAACAAATAAAACAGACACTATAAAGAGTAACTTAAATAAATGGTTAAATGACACTAAAATCCAGCATATGGTTCTATACTACCAACAAGCTACGAAAAAACATGGTGGTAAAGGGGCTTTTTATGTTTTATTAAGAAGGAATAAAAACCTTGAGTCCTGATACTTAAAATTCCTTTTAAGCCTTAATTTTTCTTGTTAACCATACAGTGTTCGGCAGCGCGTGACGCACAACTGTGCGAACATTGTGATTTGGGTCTACCAGGAAGGATGTCTCCCAGTACCTCTTTTCCCGTCATCCCGCTACTTGTTAGCGGGATCTCATTTCACTTTATGAGGGTGTCATCCGAATAGCTTGACTACTTGGATCCAGATTGGATACTGAGTTGGTGAGTATAAAAGTATAGCTTCTACGTCATACCGCCGCGGTATCTCAGCCGCTAACAAGTAGCGGGGTGACGAGTTACTATGCCGCTGCGAACCGTCATACCGCGATTTATTCCATAGCTGTACGAACATTCATTTTTGAAGGTAAACTGCACAGTAAATGGTGTCATTCCAGTGCTTGACACTGGAATCCAGCCGGCTTTGTTGCATCGCTAGCTATGATGGATTAAAGATAAAAAAGGTGGAGAATATCAGTAGCTTATTATTCTGGTATTTATAACAAGAACGGTCAGTGAATACCTAAATTTGAGTAAAAGAAATTTCACTACCACTCACTAATCCGGCTAAAATTCAAGAATTTCAATGCTTTAGCTATTTTCAATAGAATTAAATTTATTAATATAAATAACAAATTACTATTCTTAAATTTGATCAGATTGATTGCAAAAAAACAAGATTTTCAATAAGTTGCTTATAATCCTAATTATAGTTAGCCTTTCATAAGTAGCGATGCAACAAAGCCATTCCCGCGTCACGCGCTGCTATGTGGTATACAAATTTCCTTCGAATTACAACGTACGTGCGCTCTATATGCACTTGATTGACAAATGCTCTCTTATCAAAATCTCAAGAATCTGCACTATATTTAATGCTGCACCTTTGCGCAGGTTGTCAGCCACTATCCACATATTTAATCCGTGCTCAACAGTATTGTCTCTTCTAATACGCGATACATATACAGCATTCTCCTGTACAACATCAATTTGAGTTATGTATTCACTATCTTCACGCCTGTTGTACACTAAAACTCCACTATCTTCGGCTTCACTTAGCACTTCACGAGCTTGTTCTTCAGTGATATGTTGATCAAATTCCACATTTACTGCCATAGCGTGACCGATAAAGACGGGTACCCTTACACAAGTTGCAGTAACTTTTATATCTTCCTCTAAAATTTTTTTTGTCTCCTCTTGCATTTTCCATTCCTCTTCTGTAGAACCATTTTTCATGAATTCTCCTACATGGGGAATGCAATTGAATGCTATTTGCTTAGAGAATATCTTGGGTTTTTTAGCTTCGTTCATAAAGATTTTTTTTGTCTGGTCATAGAGCTCATCCATTGCTGCTTTGCCTGCACCAGAAGTTGATTGATAAGTTGAAGCAACGATTCTCTTTATTTTTGCTTTTTGGTGTAATAGATGTAGTACTAGCAGCATCTGTATTGTAGTACAGTTTGGATTGGATATTATGTTGTGGTTTTTATATTCCATAATTTTTTCTTTATTAATCTCTGGAATAATGAGTGGCACACCCTCTTTCATTCTAAAATGGGAACTGTTATCTATCACGATGCATCCAGCCTGTGTTGCAATTGGTACATACTCTTCAGAAACATGAGATCCAGCACAGAAAATGGCTACATTAGTTCCAACGAAGTCATAATCCTCAAGGCATAAAACTGTTAACTCTTTGTCACCAAAGCTCACCTTCTTCCCTTCTGATTTTTTCGATGCAAGTGCAATAACGCAATCTATCGCCTCATCTTGAAATTCAGCAAGCGTGCTTAATACCTCACGCCCTACTCTTCCGGTTGCTCCAATAACAGCAATTTTGTATCCCATATAGATGAACCTCTAATTTCAAAGTTCTATTATATTTTTACTGACAAAATTTACAATTGTTTTAATATTTTTACCTTGCAATTAATTGTAATTTAGCTATTATTATGCAATATTAGTAATATTACATAATGAAATGAAAGATGAGTAAGGAATACGATGAAACTAAGGTTAAACCTGCAATTTCTACACCTCAAGGGCCTGAAGGAACCAATGGATCAAAGGCCCAAAGTGTTCTTTCGAATAAAAGAAAGCCTACAATAAATTTTGATGATAAAA